>JANMDV010000020.1:0-9404 GCA_031376485.1 Actinomycetota bacterium | reverse complement strand
CGCCCACAAACGCCGCCGCCGCTCATCGAACTCACCCGCCAGCGCTCGATAACGCTCCCCAATCGCTTCCTCGTCGATCACACCACAGCAATACGACGCGAACGGCACTAACCCTTCAAGTTGTTATATGACAAGCCCTTACTCGGCACGGTGGTCGGGTCGTCGACCGCGCTCGTGACGGTGATCATCGCGTTCATGACCACCCGTTTCACAGGCATTGAACGACGGTTCGACGGTGTGGACCGTCAATTCGACCGGGTCGCAGGTGACATCACAGGCCTCAAGAGCCAGGTCAGCCAGCTCGACGTCAAGGTGACCGGCATCGAAGGTCAGGTCACCAGGCTCGACGAGAAGGTCACCAGGATCGACGAGAAGGTCACCCAACTGGACGGCAGGTTCACCGAACTGGACGGCAGGTTCACCGAGTTGGATGGCAAGGTCACCCGGCTCGAAGGACAGGTGACGGGGCTCGACCGGGACGTCCAAACCCTGACGCGGCATGTCATGGGAGGCGGCGCAGAGCCGGCCTGAAGCGACAACCGCTCGGGGCAGACCGGCACGTCGGGTGCGCCTCAGCTCAGATGAGCGCCGCCAGGCGCCGTCCGCGGTCGGTGCCGGTCGACAGAAAGAACTCCCGGACGCCGTCGCGGTAGACACCGGTCCGGGCTTCGTCGATCGCCTGCGGCAATGCGTCGGCGAAGCGGGCGAGCGCCTGGATGTCAGGGTCGCTCAGGTTGAGCCGGATCGTCGTGGTCGCGCCGACCTCGCCCAGCCCGTCACCCGGGTAGACGGCGACCTTGCGCTTACACAGGGCAACCGTCAGTTCCTGGGCGCTGACCCCCCACTGCGCGCAGTCGACGACGCACGAGAATCCGTACTCGGGATCGATCACCGGCGCGGCGACCTGCTTGAGCCGCGCCAGGTTGGCGCGGACCACGTCCTCGCCGTGCCTGAGCCACCCCTCGTCGTCGAGCGCGGCCATGGCGCCGGCCTGCGCCAGCGTGCTGGTGTTGAGCCGCACCACCGCGATCTTGACCTGCAGACACGCGCGGACCAGGTCGGGCGGGCCGCCGAGCGCGCCGATGCGTGCGCCGGCCAGGCCGTAGCCATGGGCAAAGCCACTCGACTCCAGCACCGTCGCCCCCGGGTGGGCGGCTGCCAGCGCCGACAGGTGGTGGTGCTGTGCGGCCGGATCGATGCGATGCGCCGCGTGGGTGGAGTCCGCCAGCAACACGATGCGCCGCTCGGCCGACAGACGCAGCAGCGCTTCCAGCTCGTCGCGCCGCTGCACGGTGCCGAACGGGTTGACCGGATCGCACACGACGATCATCTTGGTGCGCGCCGTGACGGCCGCCGCAACCTGGTCCGGATCCAGGCGCCACCCGTTGGCTGCGCCCAGCTGCACGAACACGGGCGTTGCCCCCGCCAGGCGGAACGCGGGGACGAAGTGGAAGTACCCCGGATCGGTCGCGATGACCTCGTCACCCGGGTTGAGGCAGGCCAGGGCTGCGTATCCGACGCCCGCCTGGGCCCCCTCGGTGCCGATGACCTCAAAGTCCTCGTCACGGGGACGACCCAGCAGGCGCTCGGCCACGCGGGAGCGCAGCGCCGCATCCAGGTCGGGCGAGTACGGCCCCAGGCGCTCGGCGGTCGTCGCAGCACGTATCGCTGCGACTGCGACGGGCGAGGGTCCGATGTGGTTGGCCATCCAGCCCAGATCCGCCCACTCCGACCGGTCCAGGGCGATCTGGCCGTCGCGGTAGATCTCGGCCGGATCCCACCCCAGGATGCGGTAGGCGTCGCGGTAGGTCATGTAGTTGCCGAACCCCTGCGGGTCGGCCAGCACGGCACGTGCGCGTTCCGACACCGCCCAACCCGGCTCGCCCGTCGGTGGCCGCCATGTCAGGATCGACCGGCGGGTCGCGCCGCTCACCGGGTCACGCGGGTGCCGGTGGTGCCGGCCAAGGCTTCTGCGGTCTTGTCGAGCGACGTGATGATCGCCTCGGTGCCGCCGGCCTCGATGAACCGGATCGCGGCGTCCACCTTGGGACCCATGCTGCCCGCCGGAAACTGCCCGTCGGCCATGTACGCCCGGGCTTCGGCGATCGTCATGGTGTCGAGCCACCGCTCGTCGTCGGTCCCAAAATCGACCGCGACGCGCTCCACGCCCGTCAGAAGCAACAACGTCCTGGCCTCGACCAGGGCGCCCACCAACGCCGCCGCCAGGTCTTTGTCGATGACCGCCTCGACTCCGGTCAGCACGCCATCGGTCCGCGCGACGGGAATTCCCCCGCCCCCGCATGCGATCACGATCTGCTTGTCGCGAAGGAGCGCCTGGACCTGGGGCCACTCGACGACCTCGATCGGCACCGGTGATGCCACCACCCGTCGCCAGCCGCGACCAGCGTCCTCGGCCACGTCCCAACCGCGCGCCTGGGCCAACCGTTTGGCACGACCGGCCGAGAAGAACGGCCCGATCGGCTTGGTTGGGTGAGAGAACCCCGGGTCGTCCGCGTCGACCACGACCTGCGTCACGAGGGCGACCACCGTGCGCTCGCGGCCGCTTCGCTCAAGCGCATCGCCGATGGCGTCTGACAGGAGCCAGCCGAGCTGGCCTTGGGTCATGGCGCCCAACACGTGCAGCGGTTGCGGTGGCACCTCACGCGCCACGGCCTCTTGCGCCAAGGCGAGCGCGCCGACCTGCGGTCCGTTGCCATGGACCACCACAAGCCGCCGCCCGTCGCCCAACAGCGAGACGGCGTGGCGTGCGACCTCGCGCGCCCGCTCCATCTGCTCGCCGATCTCCCCCAGACCGGACGGGGCAAGGGCATTTCCTCCTACGGCCATCACCACAACTTCGCTCACGCGCATTTTCTCCAAGTGTCGGACTTGCAACCTGCGACCGCTGAGAAGATAGTGCTCTCCTATTCCCGGTGTTGAGAACCGGGGATATCCGTCCTACCAGTCTGCGGAGGTACACGTGGCGAAGATTCAGGGTCCCAAGCCGGAAGCCGGGCAAGAACTGTTCGATGTCAGCGAGAAGGTGTTTCCTGACCTCAAAGCAGAGCCGGGCGAAGAGGCGTACATCTTTATGCACACCGTCCCCTACGAGGGTTCGGTCGGTCTTGTCAACCTACTGACGGCAACCCGCCTTGGCCGTAAGGGCTTCAAGGTCACCCTTGTGCTCTACGGACCCGGCGTGCTGATGGCGTCCGGTAGCCGTGGGTACCCCAGCGTGGGCGCCGAGGCCTTCCCCGGCCACATGGCGATCAACAACCAGATCAAGACGCTCCTCAAGGAAGGCGCGACGGTCTATGCGTGCCGGTTCGCGATGGGCGCCCTGTACGGCCAGCGCGAGGACGACCTGATCGAAGGCGTCAAGGCGTTCAACCCGCTCGACGTGCTCGACTCCGCGCTGACAGCGTGGCGGAACAAGGCCTTCCAGCTCAACACCTGGACGGTTTAGGCGCGACGGATCACACCGGACGATGAGTGAGCGCGACGATGCGATTGTGCGCTGGCGTGAATCGGAGGGCCGGCTGTACCCGGTCGTGACGGTTCGCCCCGAGCTGTACCAGCTCGCCATCGGCGTGGTGCGCTCACTTGCCGACCACCTGGACGGCGTGCCCGACCTGGACGCGCTCGTCACGAGCTACCTCGCATCGAACCCGGCCGCAGATCTGGAGGCGGCCGGGATCGAGCGCGGGTCATTACCCCCTGAGCTGGACGCAGGGATGGTGCGCGACGCCGCCTACCAGGTCAGGTCCCGCGAGCTGGTCCAGCGCGCGTCCCAAGAGGGCGCGGAGCTTGCCATCGACAGGGCCCGCAGGGCGGGCGAATCCACAGCGGTGCTGTGGACGAACGGCGACAACGAACTGGTGCCGCCCTACCGACGCGTCGAGATGTCACTGGCCACCGGGTTCGCCGTCTCGGTCTCGGCCGAGTACAACCCGGACACGATGCAGCCGCTCTACGTGCTCGAAGGTTTTCAGCTCGATCCCGACACCGGGGCAGGCGCCGAACCGCTCGCCCCACGGCGGGAGTTCGACGACTCAGACTCTTGGAAAGCAGCCGCCGCCGAGCTGCGCCAGGCCACTCTCACCCCCTAAGCGACGAGGAGACTCGATGTCCCTGCCCGAAGGAATGAAGCGCGAAGTGATCGACGGCCACAGCCACATCGGCGAGCTCGAGGCCTGGCCGTTCTACGGCATCGACCATCCCGTCAAGCCCATCGTCTATGACTTCCCCACGACGAAGGACATGCTCAAGTTCATGGACGACCACGGCATCGAGCGCAGCCTGGTCATGTCCAACTACGGCGTCCCCAAGCCCGAGCAGCCGTTCAGCCTCAACCCGATCGTCATGGAGGCCGCCGACACGACCGACCGCATCCGCGGTCTTCTGTGGGTGTCGTTTTTGCCGCGTGACCGCGAGCACACGATCGAGTCGCTCAAGAGCGCGGGCGAGAACGGCATCCTGGGACTCAAGACGACGTTTCTGCTGGGTGGCAACCCCAACCCGGCCGAATGGGACGACGAGACCCGCGAGATCGCGAACATGTGCTTCGACGTCGCCGAGAAGCACGACTACGTGTTCCACTTCCACACGTCGGCCGGCGGCAACAGCGACATCAACAACTTCATCCCGATGGTCGAGGAGTACGGCAAGCGCGTCAAGATCCATCTGGTGCATTTTGGCGGAGGCGTCAGCGGCCACATCAAGCTCGTGCCCAAGTTCCTGCAGTGGGTCAAGGACGGCTACAAGGTCTACACCGACACATCCTGGGCGGTCGGCTTCGGCGCCCGCTGGCTTCTGGTCGAGATCGAGAAGAACGGTGGATTGGGCGCCGACCGCGTCATCTTCGGCTCCGACGAGCCGTGGTCGGACTTTATGGGTGAGTACTGGAAGATCGAGGGTGCCCCGGTCAGTGACGAGCTCAAGCGGATGGTGTTGAAGGAGAACTTCGAGAAGCTCCACGGCGCCCGGTGGGGATGACCGTCGATATCAAGACCCTCGCCGTCGAGCTGCAGTCGCTCGGCGTGCGCACCACGGTTCCGACCGGCCCCGGCGACACGCGCGCCGGGGGCGCCGGTCCGTCCGACGCCGGCTTTTTGTGGGTCGACGGCGCGCCGCTGACGGTGCCGGTACACGGCGATTACGTCGCCAAGTCACCGTACGAGCTGATCCTGGGCGCCAACGGTCGCTCGGGGATCCTGTACCGCTCGGGCGAGGACGTGGGGCGCGTGACGCTGCATCCACGCCCCAAGATGTACGACCTTGAGACCGCCGACGGCATCCCGTACTGGAAGATCGGCCTGATGCACCTGGACAGCTTCGCGTCGACGGTGTTTCAACGCTGCGTGTACTGGGGCACGAGCGACCAGTGCCACTTCTGTGCGATCGGCACGTCGCTCAAGTCGGGCAAGACGATTCCGGTCAAGACCCCGGCGATGCTGGGCGAGGTCGCCGAGGCGGCTGCCCGCCTGGACGGTGCCAAGGACGTGACGTTGACGACCGGATCGCCCAACCGCGCCGACCGTGGCGCCCCGTACATGGCCAAGTGCGCCGCTGCGATCCGCGACGCGGCCGACCTGCCGATTCAGGTGCAGATCGAGCCGCCGGACGACTTCAAGTGGTTCGCCGAGCTCAAGGACTCGGGGGTCGAGGCCCTGGGCGTCCACCTCGAGACGTTCGACCCGGACGTGCTCGCCAAGGTCGCCCCCGGCAAGTTTGCGCAAGGCATCCCGTACTACCTGTCGGCCTGGGAGGCGGCGGTTGAGGTGTTCGGCCCCGGCCAGGTCTCGACCTACTTCATCCTGGGGCTCGGCGAGTCCAAGGACGCCGTGTTGGCGGGCTGCCACGCGGCGATCGAGCGAGGCGTCTACCCGTTCGTGGTGCCGCTGCGTCCCGCACCGGGATCGATTTTGGCCACCGGCACGCCCCCCTCGCCCGAGTACATGATGGAGGTCTACGAGGCCGTGGCGCCGCTTTTGGCCGACGCCGGGATGCTGAGTCAGAACGCGCGCGCGGGTTGCGTGCGCTGCCAGGCGTGTTCGGCCCTGTCGACATTCGAGCGTGCGTTCGGCGGAGGGCGAAACGGTGACCCCGTCCCCGCCACAGCATAAAACTCAGCCTCAAGTCGAGGTTTACTTAGCGCGTACGGCCGACGAACTGGCCGGCCATTTCGAGGTGCGCCGCCAGGTGTTCGTCGACGAGCAGGGCCTGTTCGACCAAACCGACCGCGACCGGTGGGACGACACCGCTTTGCACGTCGTCGCAGTCGCCGCCGGCGAGGTCGTCGGCGCGGTCCGCCTGTACCAACTCGACGAAGCCGGCCTGTGGCAGGGCGACCGGCTCTCGGTCACCGAAAGCGCCCGCAAACAACGGGCCGGCGGCCCACTGGTGCGTTTCGCAGTCAAAACCGCGGGCGAACTCGGCGGCCACCTGATGATCGCCCGCATCCAAGCGCCCATCGTCCCGCTCTTCCGCTTCCTCGGCTGGGAAACCGTCGGCGGCCTGATCGACTACTGCGGAATCGCCCACCAACGCATGACCATCCCGCTTTCCGGCGCCGAGCCCGTCTTCCTCGAGGAACGCTACGAGTGGGCCCTGGGGACCGCCGTCGCTGGGTAAGGGCCCGCCGGCGTCAGTCGGGGACCAGGTTGAACGCGTCGACATGCTTAGGCCGCACAACCGAGAAGTCACGTCGATCAAGGGTCGCGATGGTGTCCTGACCGAGCCGTTCCGCAGCGGCGATGACCGAGGCATCGGTCGTTCCGAGCGACAGATCGCGGTACGTCCAAACCAGTTCGGCGATACGGATCCAATCGCTGGAGTGAACCGGCTCGACGGTCAGCTCGCCCGCGGCGATCGAGCCGATGAACTTGACTTCGGGTGCAGTGCCGAGGCGAGACGCGATGATGTACGCCACCTCGGCCACGACGAGTGCGGGGACGAGCAACGGTCCTACAGCCGCCTCGAGCAAGTCCACGCACCGCTGATGGTTCGTATCGTCGCGGTCGGCAATCGCGTAGAGCGGACCTGCATCGACGATCAGCGTCAGCCAACCTCACTTCTGAGGATCTCCTCGATACGTTCGGAGACATCGGACTGCCCACTCGCGCCGGCACCGGTGAACCCGAGCCGGCGTGGCCCCCCACCGAGTGCACGCTCAAGCGCCTCCCGCGTCACCTGGGAGATCGTCATCCCCCGCCGCGCCGCCTCATGACGCAGCCGCGCATCGAGCTCTTCGGGGATCTTGATCGTGGTCCGAACCATGTATGCCAGCATACCACGCATCGGAAGTGGGGTCCTGGAGACGCAGCGTTCTCCCGGCCAGAACCAATCCAGGCGGCATGCCCGACACCGCGAGGTGAACCCTCCTCGTCTGCCGCGAAGCTGCCCTGTCCGTCATTCACCTCGGGCGCCTGGCACCCGGAGGTGAACTGCTCGCCTCCACCCGCATCCTCGAAACGACCAGCCGCGCCCTTGACAACACATAGGAGCATCACCCGGAGGTGAACTGCTCGCCTCCGCCCGAGGTCTAGGTCTCTTCCACTACGGGTCTAGGTCCTCTGGCTATACCTCGGTCTAGTTACGTTCTGGTGGCCTCTCCAGGAGAATCATGCGTAATCAAGCCCGGAGGAGAAACGATGAACTGGGGCTTCCGCATCCCCTTGTCAGCCAGTCGACGCCAGAGCCCGCACGGCGCCACGACCGCGCCCGCACCACGCCACCATCGACTCATGCTGCTCGTCGCCGCCTCCTTCGCCGCATGTGCGCTGGCGCAGGCGACGCCTGCGCTTGGACTTCAAGCGTCGATCAATGCTGGCCAAACGTTCCCTGAGACCAACGTTACACACACGGTCGACGTGGTGATCAACCTTGACGGGGCTGCTGCTGGCGGCGAAACGGTCATGGTGGAAACGCTAGCGACCGGCACTGCAGATGCCGTTACGGACTACACGGCCTTCGCGCCCACTCTAGTGACGTTCGCTATAGGCGCGACAAGCACGACAGTTCCACTGGAAATCGTGGCCGACACTGTGTTCGAAGCAGACGAGACAGTAATTCTTCATCTCTCTAGCCCGAGCGCGGGCCTCACTGTTGGTCCAGACACAGCCGTGACCATCACCGACACCGCCGACACCCCAACCCTCGCGATCAACAGCGTCTCCGTCGCCGAAGGCGGCGTCGCGACGTTCACCGTCACCCGCACCGGCGCCACAACCCAGACCGCGACCGCGACCGCCACCACCAGCGTCGGGACCGCCGGGGCAGGCGACTTCACCGCCACCACAGGCCCGATCTCGATCGCCGCCGCGGCCACGACCGACACGTTCACCGTCCAAACCACCCAAGACACCACGTTCGAAGGCGACGAGACGTTCACCGTCGTGCTCAGCGCCCCCATCAACGCCGCCTTCGCCGCCCCCGCCGACGCAACCGGCACCGCCACCATCACCGACACCGCCGACACCCCAACCCTCGCGATCGCCGGTCAAGCAGTCGCGGAAGGCACCGCGGTCGTGTTCACCGTCACCCGCACCGGCCTCACCGCGCTGGCGGCGAGCGCCACCGTCAACACCAACAACGGCACCGGGCCGGCGCCGCCCGCAGCAGTCGCACCTGGCGACTACACCGCGATCGTCGCCGGGAACGTCAGCGTCCCTGCAGGCGGCGCGACTGGTACCGCCACGATCACCGTGGCCACCGGCAACGACGCCGTATTCGAAGGCAACGAAACGTTCACCACCGTCCTCACCGCACCCGTCAACGCCACCCTGACCGGAGTAGGCGCACCCACCAGCATCAGCGCGACTGGAACCATCAACAACAACGATGCGGCCCCAACCCTCGCGATCACCGGTCAAGCCGTTGCCGAGGGCACCGCCGTCACATTCACCGTCACCCGTACCGGCGCCACCGAACTCGCCGCCAGCGCCACCGTCGACACCAACAACGGCGTCCCGATCCCGCCCGGGGCAGTCGCGCCCGACGACTACACCGCGATCATCGGCGGCACCGTCACCGTCCCCGCAGGCTTGACGCCCGGCACTGCCACCATCACCGTCGCCACCATCGACGACCCAATGTTCGAGGTCAACGAGACGTTCACCACCGTCCTCACCGCACCCGTCAACGCCACCCTCACCGGAGCCGGCGCACCCTTCAGAATCAACGCCACCGGCACCATCAACAACATCGACCCTGTGCCGACGATCACGATCAACAACATCATCGCTCCCGAGGGCGACAGCGGCTCGACGACGCCGGCGCTCACCGTGACGCTCTCCAACCCCAGTTACCTGAACGTGAGCGTCACCTACTCGACCGCAAACGGCACGGCCACAGCGCCCGCCGACTTTAACGCGATCGGGGCGTCGACGCTGAACATCTTGTCG
>JANMDV010000286.1:0-5644 GCA_031376485.1 Actinomycetota bacterium | reverse complement strand
CGCGTCAGTTCCGGCGCGCTCGCCATATCGAGTTCGCCTCGGAGGACGATCACGACATCGGGCCAGTCACTGCTCACATCGGCCGCAAACCCCGCTCGGACATCGTCGAACCCTGTCATTAACGGCTCCTCGTCAAACGGGATGCCACCAGGGTCTGGGATGGGGTCTCTGCAGCGGTCCTGAGAGCGACGCAGGGGTTCGGCAGACGCTTGTTCTGCCGACCTGTCGGGAGTCTACCGCCCTTCCCTGCAGCGGGCAACACGTTGGCGGGGAATTCGGCCCCGAAGGAGTGTGCCTGCCTCTGCGCGCTGGCGCCACCGACAATTACCCGCTACGTTTACCGAGTCCGATCACGGTGGCAGATATATTTTCCACCACAGTTCGGATCGCCCCCGGACCCGCGGCGTCGTTTCGACTTCGAACGAGGCTTGCCGGTGGATGTGAGGCGCGGTCCGACCCGTGGTCACCTGTGTCCGAATCGGGATACGGGCTCATGAGAAGCGCTCGGCTCCTTCGCATCTTGACCGCGATGGACGGCGGCGGTCTGCCCACAGCCGGACAACTCTGCACGGTCGCCGCACAGGTTGTCGGGGCGGACGGGGCGGCGGTGATGGTGGAGGGTTCAGATCATCGGGTGCCGCTGTGCAGCTCTGACGGAATCGCCGCGCATATCGTGAATCTGGACCTGACCCTCGGCGAAGGGCCCGGGTTCGACGCTCATCAGACAGGCGCGCCGGTCACCGAAACGGACCTGGCCCGCCCACGATCGTCGCGCTGGCCGAGCTTCTCGCCACTTGCGGTACAGGCCGGATTGGCTGCGATCTTCTCGTTCCCGTTACGGGTGGGTGGCGTCCATCTGGGTGCCGTCACATTCCACCAAATGCATTCCGGCCGTCTCTCGGATGATCAGCATGCAGACGCCTTGGTGGTGGCCAACGTCGTGGTCCACACCGTGCTGGCCCACCAGGCAGGGACGCCGCCTGGCGTCCTGGGCAGCGAACTCGAGGTACTCGGAAGCTCACTGGCCGAGCTCCACCAGGCGTCCGGCATGGTGTCCGTCCAGCTCGGGGTCAGCGTCGCCGACGCACTCGTCCGCCTGCGAGCGCATGCGTACGCTCAGGGTCGTGAGGTGCGCGAGGTGGCCATCGACGTGGTCAACCGCGGTTTACGCCTGGATGGTTGACACCGTCGTTGCGCCGCGGCTGGGTTTGCCTTACCATCTTCAGATGAAATCACCCCCCTCATGCAGGAGACGGCATGCCTGATTCTTTGTTGCCCAGTTTGACCGGGGGAACCGAGCAGACGGAACTCCTTGCGGCGACCTTCGTCGAATTGGCCGACTCGCTGGTGGACGACTTCGATGTCGTCGATCTGTTGCACCACCTGGGTGATCGCTGCGTCGAGCTGTTCGATGTGAGTGCCGCCGGCATGCTGCTGGCCGATGCCGACGGCACGCTGCGCCTCATGGCCGCGACCAGCGAGACGATGGAGTTCGTGGAGATCGTTCAGCTCCAGAGTTCGGAGGGTCCGTGCCTCGAATGCTTCGAGACAGGCCATGCGGTCGAAGTCGCGGACCTGGGGAGCGCCCGCGATCGCTGGCCGAACTGGGCCCCGGTGGCCATCGGTGCGGGGTTTTGCTCCGCCCATGCCTTTCCGTTGCGCCTGCGCGGCCAGGTCCTGGGCGCGCTCAACCTGTTTGGCGTCAAACCGGGTCGGTTGGCGCCACAGGCCGTCGTGCAGGCCCAGGCATTAGCCGACGTCGCGACCATCGCCGTCCTGCAACATCGAGCGGCCATCGACGCCCAGGACTTGAGCAACCAACTCCAGTTCGCACTCAACAGCCGCATCGCCATCGAGCAGGCGAAGGGCATCATCGCCCAGAGCGCCCATGTGGGTATGGACGAAGCCTTCGTCCGGCTGCGCGGCTATGCCCGCAGCCATTCTCGCCAACTGAGCGAGGTCGCCCAGGAGGTCATCGACCTGAAGATCCGCCCCTCTGATCTCGTCCCGCCGGGTCGAGCTCACTCAAGCTAGACCCCAGCGTTCCGGAGACTTCTGCGAGACGGCGTCGATCCTCGGGCGCGGCCGAACGCATCTGGTCGCGAGCGCGCGCAGGTGCTGCGCCAGGCCAATCGCCTGACGCAGCACCGCACGAACTGACGGGTTAGCGCTTGCCGTCGTCGTTCTTGGAGGAGTCACCGCGGTCGTCACCGTCGCGGTGGCCCTTCGTATCGTCACGGTCGTAGCGGGTACGCTTGTCGTCACGAACCAGCTCACCGCAGGCAACCGGCAGCGTCGCGTGGGCGGGCAGACCCGGAAGGCTCTGCACCGTTGTCGGCAGGGGGTCGTGGGGTCGACACCGTGGATCACCACGTGACGGATTCCCAAGCGCAACGCCTGCTGGATCTCCGCCTCGATGTGGGTTTTTGATCCCTTCGCCGAATATGTGTCGCGACCGTAGGCGTTCGCCATCGGGAACATCCCGGCGGCGTTGCTGCTGAGATCCGAGTCGAGGTTGACAAGGATCGGACCGTAGGCCGGGAGGCCCTCGATCACGTCGAGCACGCCGTCATTGTTGGGGTCAGTGGCCGGGTCGGGACACGCAGGACCCGCGTGGATGTGCTGCGCGTGGGCGATGCCCGGCGCGACGCCACGCACCTTGATCTTGACCGACACGTCGTCGCCCGTCACCTTGAGCTTGGCCCAGCCGCTCGCGCGGGGAACCTCGTACGACTGATGGGTCTCCTTGTTCACGTGCATTCCAGCGTTGAGGGCTCAAGATCTGCGACGTACTTCTTTGTGAACGTCCGGTCGTCGCGGTTGTGCTTTCCGTCATCGTGGGCAAACGCGGCCGTTGCGCCCAAGGGGACGGCGGCGACGGCGAGCGTGGTGAAAATGCGAGCTTTCGCATGAACAAACCTCCGGGAGGCCTCTCGTCGGATGAGAAGGCCAAGTTGGGTACAACCCCCCGTGTACCCGCAGAAACATGTCGAAAGCATGCGATATCCCAAGGAAACCTGCTGCGCCGCACCGTCGCGTCGTCTCGCGACGCGCGGGCCCGCGGTGACACGTCTCGCAGGCCTCGGGCAATGACCCGGGGTCGATGGCTGTCTCCACGCGAACAGCTTTCACCGTCGGCCGTCCCTGACCGGCCGGGTGGCGAAGTGAACGGACGCGGCATGACCTGACGTCCCTGGTCATGACCGCATTCGGCCTCACCGAGGGCGCGTGCGGCTACCATCCGTCGGGATGGCGGTCGACGTCAACGTGCTCACGTACGCCGACGCGCTCGCGGCCGGGTTCGTCTCGTTCGCGAGCCCGTGCGCGCTTGCGCTCGTCCCCGGGTACCTGTCGTTCGTATCGGGCGCCTCATATGACGAGCTGGTCGGTGGGTCGACGGTCGCCGTGCGGGCCACATCGGTCGTACGAAACACCGGGGCGTTCGTCGCCGGCTTCGCCGCCATGTTCACACTGTGGGGCGCCGGGGCCGGCTACCTGGGCAACTCGCTGAGCGGAGATCGCGACACCGTCAACGTGGTGAGCGGGTCGCTCTTGATTGCGATGGGCCTCTTGATGGTGTTCCTGCCACGCATCGGCGCCCTGCAGGGCGAGAAACGGCTGGCGCTGATGAAACGCCCGTCCACCCTGGCGGGCGTTGCCCTTGCGGGAGCGGCGTTTGCGATCGCCTGGACGCCGTGTACCGGGCCGTTCCTCGGTCAGGTGCTCTCGCTGGCCGTCCCGACCGAATCCCCCAAGATCGGTGCGTCGCTTTTGTTCACGTACGCTCTGGGCCTGGGCATCCCGTTCCTGTTCGCCGGCCTCTTCCTGACCCAAACCATGTCGATCTCCCGCAAAATCCGCGACCACTGGCGGATCATCAACCTCGTCGCAGGTGCGATCACCATCGGCATGGGCGTGCTGGTGGCGACCGGCAGGTTCACCGTGATCACCCAGAAGATCAGCAACCTGGGGATCGGGCTCTGAAACTCCTTTCGATCGTCGGCAACCGCCCGCAGTTCGTCAAGGCGGCGCCGCTCGCCCGTGCGCTTCGCCGGCACGTCGACGAGGTGCTCGTCCACACCGGGCAACACTATGACCCGGAGCTCGCCGACCTGTTCTTCGACGAGCTGGACATCCCGGCGCCCGACCACGCGCTCCAGGTCGGCCCCGGCAGCCCGACCACCCAGCTCGCGCTGATCCTTCAACGACTCGAACCCCTGATCGACGGCGAGCGTCCGGACCTGGTCCTGGTGTACGGCGACACCACGACGACCCTCGGCGGCGCACTGGCCGCAGCCAAGGCTGGCGTGCCGGTCGCGCATGTCGAGGCCGGGCTTCGGTCGTTCGTGCGATCCATGCCCGAAGAGCAGAACCGGGTCGCGACCGATCATCTGGCCGAGCTGCTGTTCTGTCCCACCGACGTGGCGGTCGCGAACCTGACCAGGGAGGGCATCACGCACGGCGTCCACCAGGTGGGCGACGTCATGTACGACGCCGCATTGCTGTTCGCCCCGGTTGCCGCGCAGCGCGAGGGCCCGCGCGCATACGGGCTCGATCCGGGCGGCTACGTGCTCGTTACCGTGCATCGCGCCGCGGCTACCGACACGCCCCAAGCGCTGGCCTCGCTCGTCGACGTGCTGGGTGCGATCGGCGAGCCCGCCGTGTTTCCCGTCCACCCGCGCACCCGGCACAAGCTGGAGCACGCCGGGCTGTGGGATCGCCTGGCGAGGATTCCCGATCTGCACGTGGCCCCACCCGTGGGGTACCTGGACTTCACGGCGCTCTTGGTCGCCGCTCGCGCGGTCGTGACCGACTCGGGCGGCGTGCAGAAGGAGGCGTACTTCCACGGCATCCCCTGCGTCACACTTCGCGATGAGACCGAATGGGTCGAGACGGTCCAGGGCGGGTTCAACCACCTGGCCGGCATGAGCCCGCAGAATGTGACCGCAGCGCTGGCCAACCGCAACGTCCCCTCTGAGCGCCCCCAGTACTACGGCGACGGCAACGCGTCCGAACGGATCGTCCAGGCGATCCTGGCGACTGGATAGCACGCGCGCCTCGATCGCCCACCACGCCCGACTCCACGGCCCGCCTAGCGAACGTTAAGGTTCGGTAAAGTGTGTCAGACACGAATGACCTCGGAACCGTTTGCTCATGAGGGATTGTGCGAGGCGAAATGACCCTTCCGTACAGGTCCATTATGTCGAATTTCTTACAGTCCCTGCCTCAGATATCGAGTTCGCGCACGGCGGTGATGAGCGACTCGGAGAACGTCGGGAACTGCACGATCGTGTCGCTCAGGACGTCGACCGGGATCTGCGCCTTGATCGCGAGCACCGCCATGTGAATCCACTCGCTCGCGAGCGGACCCACCGCGAACGCGCCTACCAGGGTCGCCCGCCGCGCGTCAGCGAGCACGCCGACCGTCCCCACCACGCCCCGTCCATAGGTGCGGGACCGCTCACCGTCGGCCAGGTCAACCTCGGCCGCGACCGTCGCGATGCCGGCATCGGCGGCCTGTTCGGACGTGAGCCCGACGGCGGCGACCTCGGGATCGCAGAAGACCACCCGCGGCACCGCGCGGTAGTCGGCGCGAGCCTCCTGGCCCAGGATGTCGGCGCACGCGATACGCCCCTGGTACGCC
>JANMDV010000221.1:0-4270 GCA_031376485.1 Actinomycetota bacterium | reverse complement strand
CGAGGCCTCGTCTGCCACGTCGACCTGACAGACGAGCGCGCGCCGACCCGCGGCCTCCACAGCCGCGGCCGTCCGCGCGGCACCCTCGGCGTCACGCAGGTAACCGATCGCAATGTCGTAGCCGGCTTCGGCCAGCGTGATGGCGCACGCGGCGCCGATCCCGCGGCTTGCGCCCGTGATCAGGGCCGAGGCCATTAAGCGTGGTCCCACTCGCAAGTACGACGGCACTTCCCGGCTGTCAATGGTCGCCAGGCATTGCTCTCGGTCCCACCGTCATGGGGACCGATCGCGGCGGGACACTCCGCAGCCGCCATCAGCGTTTGACACACCCGGAGGGGTGGGTCAGAGGCCGCCCAAGAGCCGTGGCGCGGGCGACGTGTGGATCTCCTGCAATGGCTCGATTGTCGCGCGGTGAACGTTGCCGTATTTGCGACGGAGACCACTTAGTGCTCCCTCTCGCAATTACAACCACGTCTCCCGGCTGCAAACCTTCGCCAGGCGGTCTCCTCGGGCTCGCCGGTATGGGTACCGAGAGCGGCACGACACTGCGTCCTTGCCTGGCTCGGTTTTCGCGCGGGATACGCGGCCGTACTTACGAGAGGGAGCACTTAGACAACCTGCTCCAGGGCGGCAATGTCGTCAGGTGTGCCGATCTGCACGGTCTCGACGTCGCGGCGAACTCGGCGCACAAGGCCGGACAGGACGCGGCCGGGGCCGAACTCGACAAAACGGGTGACGCCCATCTGGAGGGCGTGTTCGACTGCGTGGCCGAACCGCACGGGCGACAGAAGCTGCGCCAGCAAGATCTCGCGCAGGCGTTCCGCCGGCTCGATGGCGACCGTGGTGGTCGACAGGAAGGATGGGTTCGGGTCGGTCGGCTCCCACCGGGCGAGCGCAGGCTCGAGGCGGTCGGCCGCGGGGGCCATGAGCGGCGAATGGAAGGCGCCGCCCACCTGCAGTTGCGACGCCTTGATGCCCCGTTCGGAGGCGATGGCGAGCAGGCGCGCGATGCCGTCGATGCTGCCGGACGCCACGACCTGGCCCGGGCAGTTGTAGTTGGCGGGCCACACCTCACCCGCCTCACCGCACAACGCCTGGGCTTCGGCGTCGCTCTGACCGAGCAGCGCCGCCATCGTTCCGGGGTGCTCGCGACCCGCGGCGTGCATCGCCGCAGCGCGTTCGGCCACCAAGTGCAGCGCCTGGGTGTAGTCGATCGCCCCCGCAGCAACCAGTGCCGAATACTCACCGAGCGAATGGCCCATCACCATGTCGCCGCCGAGGCCCTGCTCGGCTGCGACGCGCCATGCCGCAACCGATGTCGCCAGGATCGCGGGCTGGCAGACGTCGGTCGGCACGAGCGCCTCGGCCGGACCGGTGAAGCAGATCGCCGCCAGGTCATACCCGAGCGCCTCGTTGGCCTCGTCGAACGCGGCGCGCGCGCAGGGGTAGGCCTCGGCAAGTGCCAGGCCCATGCCGACCTGCTGCGCCCCTTGGCCGGGGAACATCAGGGCGATCACGCTGCGACCAAGGGTTCGTAGCGCACGACGGTCGATCCCCACGTCAAGCCGCCGCCGAACGCAATCAAAAGAAGCAGGTCGCCCGGCTTGAGTCGCCCCTGGTCGCGGGCCTCGGTCATCGCCATCGGCACCGATGCGGAGGATGTGTTGCCGAAACGGTCGAGGTTGACGACAACCTTTGCCGGGTCGATGCCCAGCCGCTCGACCGCATGGTCGATGATGCGGGTGTTGGCCTGGTGCGGCACGAACAGGTCGATCTCGGCGACCGACAGCTCGAGCGCCTCGAGCAGGCGCGTGGTGGAGTCGGCGATGACCCGGGTCGCGAACTTGTACACCTCACGGCCGTTCATCTTGAGGAATGCGTCCTGGCGCTCGAACGGCATGTTGGCGGGGTTGCGCGACCCGCCGACGGGAAGCAGCAGATCCTTGCCCCCGCTGCCGTCGGTGCCCAAGTCGAACCCCAGGAACCCCGTCGAGGACTCGTCGTCACTGGCCTGGATCAACGCCCCCGCTGCGCCGTCCCCGAACAGGATGCAGGTGGAACGGTCCGTGTAATCGTTGATGCGCGACAGGGTCTCGGCGCCGATGACCAGCACGTTCTTGGCGAGGCCGCTCTCGACGAGTGCATACGCCTGGGCCAACCCGTAGATGAACCCGCTGCAGGCTGCCAACAGGTCGAACGACGCGGCGTTGGTCGCCCCGATGCGGTCCTGCACGACGGCGGCGGTCGACGGGAACAGGTACTCGGGCGTCGCGGTGGGGACCATCAACACGTCGATGTCTTCTGCTCGGACACCCGCGGTCGCCAGGATGTCCTCGGCCGCCCGTGTCGCCAGATCGGCGGTCGACTCGCCCGGCTCGGCGATGCGCCGCTCATGGATTCCGGTACGCGAGACGATCCACTCGTCGGTGGTGTCGACCATCTTCTCGAGGTCGGCGTTGGTCAGGCGCCCCTCCGGCACATACGAGCCGATCGCGATCATCCGCGCCCGCTGCTTGTGACTATTTGTGACAGCGATCATGCGTCCCCCTCGATGATGGCGAATCGCAGGACGGCCTGACATGCGACCGTGCCAGCAACGGTTGCCGTGCCCTCACCCTGACCGATGGGGCCGCGCTGGCGGGTCAGGATCATCTCGAGTTCCAACGTCTCACCGGGCAGCACCTGACGCTTGAACCGAACCTTTTCGATGCCGGCGAAGAGCGCGAGTTTGCCCCGATTGGACTCAAGGGACAACACCGCCAGTGCTCCCGTCTGCGCGAGGGACTCCACGATCAGCACACCCGGTGTGACCGGATGGCCGGGGAAGTGCCCCGCGAAGAAGGGCGCGTCCACGGGCACGGTCCATCGCGCCGTGGCCGACTGGCCCGGCTGGAGGTCCACCACCTCGTCGACGAAAAGGAATGGCGGGCGGTGCGGAAGTATGTCCGTAGGCGCCGGAACGCTCAATGCGAGCTGATGCTAGCCCATGCCTGGGCGGAACGGCCGTCGAGGTCGACGCGGAGTACTACCGATTCCACACCGCGCTCACCGGCACTGCGGTGATGCGATCGCTGATTGCGATGCGTCGCTCGCCGGTATAGAGGATCACTCCACGATGAAAGCGTGGCCCAATCCATTCGGCGAGGCGGCGTAAACCGCGCGCATCATCGGAGCGAATCGTCGCCGCGGACTTGACCTCGATACCGACCACCAGACCGTCCCGGCCCTCCAACACGAAGTCGACTTCCATGCCGCCATCCGCGCGGGCGTGCAGCAGGAAGGGAGGATCCTCGGCCCATCCGAGCTGCTTCGTCAACTCCATGCCGACGAAGTTCTCAAGAATCGGGCCGAGCAGACTGCGGTCAGATTTGATCCGCGAGGGCGTGATCCGCATGAGATCGGCGAGGAGACCGACGTCTGTGAAGAGGAGTTTTGGGCTCCTGACCAGCCGCTTTCCCACGTTTGCGTGCCACGAGGGGATCCGTCGGATCAGAAAGGCCTGTTCGAGCAGAGTGAGGTATCGGCGCAACGTGGTCTCCGGGATTCCAATCGTCCTGCTGATGTCCGAGTTGTTGACGACACCCGCCGCGCGAACGGCAAGGAGGGTCAGCAGACGCGGCATATCGCTGACACGGTCGATCCTCGCCAGGTCCTCCACTTCGCGTTGCAACACCGCGGTGACGTATGCGGTGAACCACCTGTGCCGGCTCGTCGTCGCCACGACCTCCGGGTAGCCCCCCGTCATCAGGCGGTCGATCAGATCGCCGATAGTCGGTCCCGCCTCGATGCGCTCATCGGTGAACACTCGTTCCACGAACGTTTCCGGTGGCTGCCCGGCGATTTCGCCCTGCGAGAGACCCCAGAGGGTGAAAATCTCCATCCTCCCGGCCAAGGACTCCGAAACCCGTGGAAGGGTCAGGACGTCCGCCGAGCCCGTCACGACAAAACGCCCAGGCGCGCGATCGCGGTCAACCGAGGCCTTGATGGCGATCAGCAGATCTGGAACACGTTGAACCTCGTCGATCACTGCGAACCGCCCGAGACCCGCAACGAATCCTTGGGGATCCCGGCGCGCGTTCCCGAGCGTTTCGAGATCGTCGAGCGTGACGTACTCACGAGGTGTCGCGGTTCCAGGAGCGTCGAAACGTTTGACCAGCGTACTCTTTCCCGTTTGCCGCGCCCCCACGATCATGACGACAGGCGTGCGCTCCAGCGCATGTTGGACGACGAACTCCAAGTGGCGGGGATACATGCTCGAAATGATAGCCGT
>JANMDV010000195.1:0-8535 GCA_031376485.1 Actinomycetota bacterium | reverse complement strand
GAGCAGGTGCGCGCGGCCCTGCGCTCGGGCGGGGATTGGAGGGCTCTCGTCCCACCGGCTGTGGCCGCCGTCCTTGAGTCGTTGCCCTCTCAGTGTTCCGGCACGGAACACTGAATGCACTCGCTTCTGGTGGTGCTGCTCGACGGGCTCGGCGACCGTGCCAACGCCGCATTCGGCGGGCGTACCGCCAACGAGGCCGCGAGGACGCCCAACCTGGATGCCCTGGCCACGCAGGGATCAAGCGGCCTCCTCACCCCCCTCGGCCCGGGGCGCGCTCCGTCGAGCGAGGTCGCCCATTGGGCGATGCTCGGCTACCACCTGTCCGAGTTCCCCGGCCGGGCCGTGCTCGAGGCCCTCGGTCACGGCCTCGCCGTCGATCCGGGCGAGGTCGTGGCGCATGCCGCACTCCGTCAGGCCGATCGTCGCGACGGGGCGCTGTGGGTCACCGGCCGGGCCACACCCGCCGACGCCCAGGTGGCGCGCGCATTGCTGGAGAGCCTCGCGCAGGTGGGAATCGGCGCGCTCACCCTCGATGTGCATCCCGTCGGAATCGGCGAGGGGTTGTTGCGGATCACGGGCGGTGCCCACGACGGGGTGACCGACACGGATCCGTTCTTTCGCGACCGCTTCCCCGTGCTGCGTCCCCGCCCGGTCGTGTCGGACGCCGCGGTAACCGCCCGGGCGGTCGAGCTGTGGAGCCGGTGGGGGATTCGAGCACTGACGCGCCACCCCCTCAACCGCGCGCGGGCGGCACATGGGCAGGCGCCGTTCGTCGTGGTCACGCTCAAGTGGTGGGGCAGGCTGCGCGAGGCCCCCGGCTTTCGCGCCCGGCACGGGTTGCACGGGGCAATCGTCGGAGCCTCCCCATTCCTTGCGGGTCTGGCCGGCCTGCTCGGTCTCGACTTCGTGTACTGCCCGGAGGGAGCAGAACCGGCCGCTGATCTGGAACGGCGCTTGGTGCTGGCACGAGGCTTGTTCGACGACGGCGCGACCTTTGTCTTCTGCCACCTCAAGGCCACCGACGAGGCCGGTCACACCAAGGACCCCGCCGTCAAGCTCGCCACGATCGAGGCCCTCGACCGCCCGCTCGCCGACCTCGCCGCGCGATTCCCCGAAAGCGTGATCTGCGTGACGGGCGACCACGCCACGCCGACCTCACCCGAGGTCATCCACTCCGGCGACCCGGTGCCGTTCGTCGTGGCGGGCCCGGGGGTGCGGGCAGATCGGGTGACCCGCTTCGGCGAGATCGACTGCGCCGAGGGTATCTTGGGGCACCTGACCGGCGGCGACGTCATGCCGGTGCTTCTGAACGCCGCCGACCGACCGCTGTTTCTGGGCTCGCGTCCCACCTCGACGCCAGGCGCGAGCGGCGTCCCGCTCGACGTGGAGCCGCTTCGTCTCTAGTGGTTCGACACGCAAATGACCGGCTGTTTCGCGTGAGCGAGAGCGAGCGAGACGGTGGACGCAGGCCGTGGCGAATACCAGGCGTATTCGCCCTGCCGAGGACGCCGTATCGCGACGCTCGCAGCCGCGCGAAAACCCGCGTTATTTCCGTGTCGGACCACTAGGCCAGGAGGCGGATCTCGCAGTCGTGCCCTCGCGCTCGCGCCAGCTTCGCGTCGGCGGTAAGGAGCGGTGCCTCCAAGGCCTCACCGAGCGCAACATAGGCTGCGTCGTATGGGGTGATCGTCTCGCGGAGTTCCCACATGCGGTCGATGAGGGCACCGTGGGGGAACCGCTCGATCGGAAAGAGGTGGAGGTCGGCCAGGGCTTCGAGGGCGCGCTCTTCGGAAAGGTCGCCCTGACGCCGGAGTCGCCTGATCGCCGAGACGACCTCACAATCGAGAAGATGTGGTGCCGCGGCGTCCTCGCCCATGAGCTCGGCGGCGAACCGCTGCCAAGTGTCCGAATCGTCCGCGATCATGGCGACGAGTACCGACGCGTCGACGACGATCACCGCCCGTCCCGCTCCGCGCGGATGCCTGCGGCCACCTCCTGCGGATCGGCCCTGCCCCCGGTTCGATGCCGCCTGCCTTCGAGAAACTCCTCCAGGGTGGGTGTCTTGGCCCGGCGGCTCAGTTCCGCGAGCAGATACTCCTGAAGTGACTGCCCCGCAGCCGCCGCGCGGCGGCGCAGCACGCGATGCACGTCATCGGGCACGTTCTTGATCTGGATACTCGGCATGGTCGACATGATAGCGCCAACTTGGCGCCATCAGCTCCGTGGCCAGCCGGATGAGAGTCCTCTCTCACGCGCGTATGCCGGGCTCCTCCGCGGCAAGGCTCTCGGCGATGGTCGCGCGCTGGATCTCGCTCGTCCCCGCAGGGATCCGCAGGTTGCGGGCGACGCGGTAGATCCGTTCGAGGCCGGTCTCGGTCAGAAGGCCCCGCCCGCCGTGGACCTGGATCGCGCGGTCGGCCACCCGCAAGAGCGCCTCGTCGTTCCAGGCCTTCAGCACCGACACGTCGCGCCGCATGGCGGGGGTGACCTTGGCGGTAAAGAGGTCCGCCTCGTCCAGGCGTGCGAGGAGCTCGAGCGACAACGCTCGCATCGCCTGCCAGTCCATGTACATTTCGCTCAACATCCCGGCGACCGGCCCGAGCCCGTCGATCGGGCCTCCGAAGGCCTGCCGCCCATGCCCGTAGCGGACCGAGCGGTCGAGGCAGTGCCACGCCAGCCCGCTGCACATGCCGCCGCGACGGGTGCGGGCCCAGTTGATCCACAGGAGCGCGATGGCGAGGCCCTCGCCTTCCTTGCCGACCAGCGCATCGGCGGGCAGGCGCACGTCACGAAAGCGCAGGATCCCGGTCTGGCCGTCGGCCATGAGCGTCTGCTGCACCGGGCCCCGCTCGACCCCCGGCGCGTCGAGTGGGATCAGGAACGCGGTCAGCTCTTTGCGACCGGCGCCCTCCACCCTGGTGAGCACCTGGGCGAACTGAGCGAAGGGCGCCCCCGTGATCAGGTGCTTGACGCCCGTCACGACCCACTCGTCGCCGTCCCGCCGGGCCGAGGTCTGGAGCGCCAGCGCGTCGGAGCCTGCGCGCGGCTCGGTCAGGGCGAACGCCACGTCGATGTTCCCGGCCAGGAAATCCGGCAGGTGGCGCTCACGCGATGCCTCGCTCCAGTGGGCGACAAGCGGGCTGGGCCCGTCGGTCCAGGCGAGCATCCACTGCGCGCCACGGAGCCCATGGCGGTAGACCTCCTCCTGCACGTAGAAGCAGTCGATCAGGCTCAGACCGAGGCCGCCGTCGGACTCGGGCAGGTGGGCGCAGTAGAGCCCGGCCTCGGCCGAGGTCTGCTGCATCCTGCGCTTGAGCGCACGGACGTCGTCGGCCAACCGGCCGTCGGGCTCCAACGCGAACGCCGTGTCGGGCCGGGTTTGCTCCAACTCGGCGACCATCGGCACGGCCACCTCGGCGACGAACTCCCGCACGCGCTCGACGGCGCGACGACCAGCGGCAGACGGCGGGTAGCCGGGTGAGAAGTTCGGCGGGTTCATCCCGTTGTGCGTCGTCTCGCCGTGTCAGGCCTCGCGCGCGACGACCTGGCGCAGGGCCTCGGCGAACGCGGGTGAGGCGTTCGGTACCGGCACCCGATGGAACGTGAGCCCCACCTCTTCGGCCTCTTCGCGGCCCGCGATGTCGATGTCATACAGCGTCTCCAGGTGGTCGGCGACGAACTGAACGGGGACAAAGATCACGCCGCTGTGGCCGGCCTCGGCGATGCCGGGGACCAGGTCCTTGAAGTCCGGGGTCAGCCACTCCTCGGGGGAGTGCCCCGCGCTTTGATAGCCGAACTGCCACTGATCGTCGCGCAGCCCGACGCGCTCGACCACGCCGCGGATCGTCTCGTGGATCTGCTCCAGGTACCCAGGGTCGCGGTCGAACACCGGCTTGGGGAGGCTATGGGCCGTGAACACGATGGGCAGCTCACCGACCGCGTCGATGGTCTCGCGCACACGCTCGGCCAAGGAGTCGATCCAGCCGGGTACGTCATGCCACGCCCCGGCCACGTCAACCGCAACGGTGACCGCCTGATCGGCGATTGCGGCTTCGACCGCGCGGGTGTAGCCGCCCAAGATCAGGGGCGAATACTGCGGCGCGAGCACGATCCCGATGACCCTTTCGACGCCGGATGCGATCAGGTTGGAGAGGGCGGTGGCGATGCGGGGCTCGGTGTGGAGCATCCCGATCTCGACGCGAAAGCTGCCCGGTCCGTGTTCGGCGTCGAGCGCCTGTTGGAGCCCGGCCGCCTGTGCGTGCGTGGTCTCGATCAAGGGGGAGCGTCCGATCAGGTCGAAGCGGCGTTTGAACTCCTCGACGACGTCGGCCGGAGGCTCGCGCTGATAGACGCTTCGCAGGTACTCCTCGACGCCGTCTGAGGTGACCGACGTGCCGAACGTCATCAGGAGCACGCCGATCATCCGCGTGCCGCCGTGGTCTCGTGGACGTGCTCGACAAGGCGCGCAAGCTTGCCCGGATCGGTGTCGGGAAGCACCCCGTGGCCCAAGTTGAAGACGTGTCCCGGACGGCCGCCTGCCTCGTCCAGCACGCGGTTGGCCTCGCGTTCGATGACCTCCCATGGGGCCAGCGCAACGGTCGAGTCCAGGTTGCCTTGGATGCCCTTGTCGGGGCCGATACGTCGCCATGCGTCGGCCAGGCCGACACGCCAGTCCACGCATACCAGGTCTGATCCCGCCGATGCCACCTGTTCGAGAATGCCGCCGACCCCCGTGCCGAAGTGGATTGTGGGGACCCCGGTCGCCTCCCGCACGGCGGCGAAGATGCGACGGTTGTAGGGCAGCACGTGCTCCTCGTAGGCGCTTGGACCCAGATCGCCGATCCACGAGTCAAACAGTTGCAGCACCTGTGCGCCGGCGTTGACCTGCGCCGTCAGGTACCTGATCGTAACCTCGGTCAGTGTCTCCATCAGCTCGGCCCACAGGTCGGGTTGGCTGTACATCAGGGTCTTGGCCATGCCGCGGTCCTTGCTGGGCCTGCCCTCGATCATGTACGAGGCCAGCGTGTACGGCGCACCGGCAAAGCCCACTACGGCCGCGCGGCCGGCAAGCTCCTTGCGCACCATGCCGATCGCCTCGAAGATCTCCGGCGTGCCCTCCTCGGCCTCGACGATACGAAGGGCCCGGATCGCCGCTTGGTCGCGGATGGGGTTGGGGATGATCGGCCCGATGCCCGGGTCGATCGAAAACGGCACGCCCATTCCGTACAGGGGCAACATGATGTCGGCGTAGAGCACCGCGGCATCCACGCCCATCAATTCGACCGGCATCAGGGTGACCCGGGTACACAGTTCGGGGGTGCGCGTCATCGTCAGGATGTCGTACTTCTCGCGCAGTTCCCGGTACTCGGCCAGGCACCGGCCGGCTTGGCGCATGAACCACACCGGCGTGCAATCCACCGGCTCCAGACGGCACGCCCCCAGCATCCGCTCCTCACCGGTCAATGTCCCAACGGCGGCCTCAAGCGACAATTCCAACCTCCCATGATCCGTGGGTCAGGGCGAATGCCCGGTACGGCGAAAGGTTAGCGGACGGCAATTCGGAGCTAACCGCGCCTGTCCCCGGTGAGCGGAGCAGGTTCCCGTGGTGAGGCACACCTGCGCTCCAAGCCGCGATGCACATGACACAGCCGTTACAAAACCTATACCTCGACCTGGACGAAAGTTCATAGGCGACCACACCGGCTTCCGTCATCTTTCTCCTGGGGCCGCTCATCCTGCGGTTTCGCCGAGAAGCTTTGGCCGTGGACAGCGAGGGAGCGCAGAACGGTGAACATGACACAACGTCGTCAGGGGCCACAGGGGAGTCTGTTCCCGACTGAACCCAGGCTGTCGAACGTTGTGCAATGCCGATCGCCAGGGGCGTGCGACCGATGACGACCGAGGGTCTCATTGTCGTGGGGATCTCCCACCGCACCGCGCCGGTGGACCTGCTCGGGCGGTGCGCCCTGGGGGTGGACGGCGGGTCAGGCGTTGCATCGTCCCTTCATGACTGCGACCAGGTCCGGGAGGTCGTCGCGCTGTCGACGTGCAACCGTAAGGAGGTTTACGCGGTCGCCCACGATCCCTCGTTTGCACAGGAGGCGCTTGCCCAGGCACTTGCCGACATGAGCGGAATCCGCCTGCCCGAACTGTCGCGGTCCCTCTACTTCCACCATGGGCAACATGCGGTCACGCATCTCTTCCGGGTGACGTCCAGTCTCGACTCCATGGTGCTCGGGGAGTGCGAGATACAAGGACAGGTTCGCCGGGCGTGGGAATCGGCTTGGACGGAG
Source organism: Actinomycetota bacterium (assembly GCA_031376485.1). Taxonomy (GTDB): domain Bacteria; phylum Actinomycetota; class Thermoleophilia; order Miltoncostaeales; family Miltoncostaeaceae; genus CALMEC01. The sequence goes on along the minus strand of JANMDV010000195.1, from coordinate 2,242 downwards.
GGCATCTGCGGCCCGATTCTCGATCGGCTTTTCCGGGGCGCGATCCAGGTGGGTAAGCGTGTGCGCCGGGAGACCAGTATTGGGGAAGGGCGTGTCTCAGTGCCGTCGATCGCAGTCGGCATGGTGGAGCGGGCGGTGGGTCCGCTCGATGACAAACGCGTGGTGATCATCGGGGCGGGCCAGATCGCGGCCGTCGCCGCCGAAGCGCTCTCGGCCCGGCGGATTCGCGGCGTCGTCGTGGTCAGCCGCCGACGGGAGACCGCCGCTTCGCTCGCCGCGCCCCGCGGGTGGCGAAGCGACACGCTTGTGGCGCTCGATACCGAGATTCGGCAGGCCGATGTCGTCATCTCGGCCACGTCCGCGCTCCACACCCTCCTGACGCGTGCCGACGTCGAACGCGCGATGGCCACCCGTCCACAGCGCCCGATGGCGCTCATCGACATGGCCGTCCCGGGCGATATCGCCCCCGATGCGGCGGCAGTGGCGGGCGTCGCCCTCCACACGATGGAGGACATCCGCTGCGTCGCTGCCGCGAGTTCGGACGAGCGAATGGCTCAAGCGACGCTCGCGGAGGATCTCGTCGTTCGCGAGGTCGAGCGGTTCGTCGCTGTGCGGCCTCGATCGCGGACCATGCGACCGGTTGTGGTCGCGTCATGAACTGCAGGCCCATGTTCGACGGCCCTCCGGCGGCGTGTGACCCTTCCCGATGCAATGGTCTGCGCTGCCCATACGTGCCCGACCTGCTCCTTCAACAGCGTCCCGGCAAGTCTCGGTCCGGCTCGTCACCGTCCTTGTCACTCCCCCTTCGTCGGGACGCGAACTCGCCCATCAGCCGCGGCGGGCGAATCATCCCGGCCGAATCGGGTCGCTGAGAGGGACGATTCGAAACCGGCGTTTGCCTGCGAGGGTGGCTTTTGCGACGCTTTGCACATGGCGGCGCCCCTTGTGCTCTACGACAACCGCGGCTCCTCGAATGCCCTCAAGGTCCGTTTTCTCCTGAACGAGCTTGGGTTGGAGGCAGATCTGAGAGAGGTCCCGCTTTCCGACGAGCGCCCGCAGTGGTACCGGCAGGTGCATCCGTTCGGGACGGTGCCGTGTCTCGTCGATGGCGATCTGCGCATCGTTGAGTCCAACACGATTCTGCGGTACCTCGCAGACCGGGAGGGCCGCTTCGACCTCTACCCCCGCGACCCGGTGGCCCGCGCAAGGGTCGATCAACTGCTGGACGTGCTCAGCCTCGCCATCCGGCCGGCGCTGTGGGAGGTGGAGCTTCGCACCTACTACGCAAAGGACTCGGTCGCGCAGGCGGAACTCGACGAAGCGCTGCGGGGATTGGACGAGGCGCTGGCGGGGTGGGAGGCGTTGATCGAGCCGGGCGGGTACGTCACAGGGGCGTTCTCGATCGCCGACATCGCGGCCGCCGCGCGGATGTGGCTGTTGCCGAAACTCCCGGTCACTCTTGCGGGCTTTCCCAAGACACAGCAGATGCTCGACGTAGTCGGTGCCCGACCCGCTCTTCGTGCGGCCCTTTGACGTTCGGCCGCGGCAGATGCGCACGCCGAGGCCAATCACCAACGTCTCTCTCAGGCACTCAGTCGTGTGGATGCGTCCACGTGCGTTCGCCGGCTTCGATCGGGAGCGCGAGCCGGCTCTCGGTGGGGGCGAGCGGGCAGCTCCAGCGCGGGTCGTATGAGCACGAGGGGTTGAACGCGTAGTTGAAGTCCAAGATCACGTCCCCGTCGGGCGTTGCGCCGAGGTCGGCGCCCTTGACGGTATCGAGCAGGTATCGCCCGGCCCCGTATGTGGCGCCGCCGGCCGTGGTGTCCCGGAATGGCACGAATACGCCGCCGCCGTATGCCGTCAGCCAGAACACGGCGAGCGACACCTGCCGGCCACCGAGTGTGGGGCGGACCCGCCCCACGAACTGGAAGCGAAATGGTTCGTCAGTACTCGACGGCAGCATGAACTCGTCGCCTGCGTCGTCGCGCTCCAAGGGCGCATGCACCCGCAACTCTGGTCGGTAGGGGTAGTACGCGAGCCCCGTAAAGTTCGGGCGATGCTCCGCCGGGATCGGACTCTGGGCATGCTCGGCAAAGAGTGCGTCCTTGGCACGACGGAACGCGTCGAGGGTCACCTCACCCGCGCCGCCCGCACGCGCCGAGGCGTACATGGCGCCGACACGACGCTTCCAGTCGAGCAAGTCGAGTGGCCACCCGATGCCCGGGCTTGCGATCGCCGTCAC
>JANMDV010000172.1:0-11427 GCA_031376485.1 Actinomycetota bacterium | reverse complement strand
AACCGAACCGGCACCGAGAGGTGGCTGAGTTACGAGCGGCGGACGACCTCGCAGCCGATCGTGACGTCCTTTCGGTCGACGGTGGCGGTGTCGACACCGGCGCCGCAGCGGATCGTCTCGATCACCTTGTCGCGGGCGTTGACGGTGTCGTTGCCGGCGCCCCCGATGATGACGTCCGCGCCGGGGCCTGGGATGAGCGTGTCGTTGCCGTCGCCACCGTTCAGGGTGTCGTTGCCACGCCCGCCAGCGAGCACGTCATTGCCCGCGCCGCCGAACATGCAGTCCTGACCGTTGTTGCCCAAGATCTGGTCGTTGCCGCCGAGGCCGAGCATCTGCTCCGAGGCGGCGGTGCCGCGTAGGACGTTCGCCCGCTTGGTGCCGCGGCGCAGGACATCACAGCGGTTGAGCCGGACGGTGATGGCGGTCGAGACCGGGCCGACCAGGTCGGTCATCGTGACCGTGTGGTTCGTCGATCCGCCGATCGTCGAGTTGCCCGCGATCACCCCGGTCGTCGGGTCGAGCGTCAGGCCCTTGCGCAGCGGCGGCACGATGGCGAACGTCGCCGGCCCGGTGCGGGCGATCGTGGGCCCAACCGCGATCAGCGGCTCCTCGACCGTGCCGGCGATCGGACCGTAGGCGACCTGCGGAGGTCCGTAGCCGAACAACAGATAGACGCTGCCCGAGTCGAACCGGTCGTTGTTGTCGGCCTGCTCGGCACCGATCAGGACGTCAGGGCGCCCGTCGCCGTTGACATCGCCGGCGGCGGAGACCCTGCGGCCCGCGTGATCCTCGACGGCCGCTCCGTCGGCGCGGTAGCCGCTCGTGGCCAGGGCAGCGAGGCTCACCGGATTGACCGTGGCTTGGCCGAACACCACGTGGGCAGTGCCCGACAGGTTGCGCAGGTTGCTGTCCGAATCATCTGCGCCGACCACCACGTCGGGGCGACCGTCGGCGTTGACGTCACCCACGCCGTCGACAGACACGCCCGTGTGGTCGCCGTTGAGCGCGCCGTCGATCCGGTAGCCGACGGAGCCGATGTTCGCCAGATCGACGTTCGCCTGCGCCCCCGGCTGTCCGAAGATGACGTACGCCGTGCCTCCGTTGCCGGCGAACGGTGCGCCGACGACCACGTCGCCGCGCCCGTCCAGGTTGACGTCCCCGGCATCGCCGACCGACTCACCGGCGTCGTCGTTGCTGGTCGGCCCGTCGATCCGGAATCCGGCCGCGCCGAGCGGCAGCGCCAGGTTCACATCGGCCGGCGCCGCCTGGCCGTAGACGACATACGCGGACCCCGAGTTGTTGCGGGCGTTGTTGTCGGCGCCCGGAGCTCCCACGATCACGTCAGCGCGTCCGTCGCCGTTCGTGTCACCCGCGCCGCTGACGGCGCTCCCGGCCTCGTCGTTCGCCGTCTGCCCAGCGATCCGAAGCCCTGCTCCGCCCAACGGATTCACCAAGTCGATGCTCGTGGGCGCAGCCTGGCCGTAGATGACGTATGCCGCGCCGGAGTTGTTACCGTTGACGTTGCGCCCAGGGGCGCCGATGACGAGGTCGGGTCGACCGTCGCCGTTGACGTCGCCTGCGGCGGCGACAGACGTGCCGAGCTGTCCGCCGTCCTCGTCGCCGATGATCCGGAAGCCCGCAGCGCCCAGCGTGCGCGCGTCGACCTTCGTCGGCGTGGCCGAGCCGAAGATGACGTAGACCGCGCCGGCATTGGCGAGCACTCCATTGTCGGCGCCCGGTGCGCCGATCGCGATCTCTGCGCGTCCGTCGCCGTTGATGTCGCCGATTCCGGCGACGGACCTGCCCGAGTTGTCGAAGCCGTCGGAACCATCGATCCGGAAGCCCGCGGCGCCGAGGTTGACCAGGTCGACGTTGGTCGGAACCGGCTGGCCGAAGATCACGTACGTGGAGCCGGAGTAGTCGCGGGCGTTGTTGCGGGCATCGGGCGCACCGAGGATCACGTCGCCGCGCCCGTCGCCGTTGACGTCGCCCGCGGCGGCGACAGCAAACCCCGCGGCATCGCGCGGTGCGGCTCCGTCGATCCGCAGGTTCGACTGTGAGAGCAGGTCGACGACCCCGCCCTGCTGGGGAAGCACAGCGAGCGCGACCGCCGCGCCGACTGCCGTCACCGCACACGCGCCAAGCACGCTTTTGATTCTCACGCCAACCCCTCCGCGAAAAGGTTTTAGAGTTTCGTAAGTCTAATATCGGTCGCGGACGGAAAACCGTGAACGTGGCTCAACCGGCGATTAGGACGCGAAGTCGGCTGTCGCGAGGGGGCGATCGAAACCGGGGAGAGCCCCGAGCTCGGTTCGGACGCGGACGCGCTCGATCCCGGGCGTGGCGTCGACCGTCAGCACCACTTGGGCGAGCGCCCGACGCAGGCGGCGACCCGACAGGGTCGCGAAACGGCGCGAAAGCGTCACGCGGACGGTGCCCGAGGCGGCGCGGTAGGACACGACCCGCGTCCCCGCCGGAATCTCCGTGGTCACGTTGTAGTCGCGCATGAACCGCGGTGTCAGGAGCAGACGCAGCGCGGCCGGTCCGGGTCGTTCCCCGATGCGCGCCCAACCGATGAGCTCCGTGGCGAACGCCTGGAAGGCGCGACTGCTCCTGTAGACGTACACCCCGACCCGGCGGAGCGCGAACGGCGACTCCGTCGGAGTCAGCTCGCGAGTTCCACTACACAATGACGTGCGAAGCGTCCCATCGACGCGCACGGCGTACACCACGTACCGGTGACCGAGGACGAATGCCAGTCCACAACTCCCCTCGAAGCGGCCCGAGACAACCTGCTGGTTCGGCTCGGTCGTGCCTTTGGCCGTTTGCTCGACGGCGAACGTCCACGTGATCGGATCGACGGTCGAGACGGGGGCGGGGTTCGGATCCGCGACCCCCGTCACGGTGCCTGCGAAGACTACTTCGGCCTTGCTTCGGTAGTCGGCATCGGTTTGCGCTACGCACAGACAGGCCGTCGCCACCCCAGCGCCCAGGGCGGCCGTGATGACTCCAACGATGACTGCTCCGCGTACCATTTGGGGAAGCTACGCCGAAAATCGGCTCGACATTGACACCGTCGGGCCCCGGCCTGGTGCAGCTGGACAATCGGCCACGTCCAGACGGTCATTTGGCAATGATCAGCGCAGGGGCCGACATGGTAGGTTTGCCGCGCTCCCGGCCCGTTCACGGCGCGTGAGCACCCCCCGGCGCCGTTTGGGCGCCGCCGATCAAGGAGCCTGCCAGACCGTGAAGATCGCCGTCTGCGTCAAGGAAGTTCCCGATTCCACGGCCGAGAAGAAGATCGATCCGTCGACGCTTCGGCTCAGCCGCGACTCAGGTGACCGGATGCTGAATGCATTCGACCTGAACGCCATCGAGCAGGCACTGCGCATCAAGGATGCCGCCGGCGATGGTGAGGTCGTGCTGGTGTCGATGGGCCCGAGTCGTGCGCTCGAGTCGATCCGCAAGGGTCTTGCCATGGGCGCCGACCGCGCCGTGCTCGTTTCGGACGAAGCCGCTGCCGGGTCGGACCTGGTCGCCACGAGCTACGTGCTCGCCAAGGCGCTGGAGCGCGAGTCTCCCGACCTGGTGCTGTTCGGCCAGCAGGCCTCCGACGGCGACGGCGCCGTCATGTGGGCCGCGGTGGCCGATCGGCTGCGGATGCCGGTCATCTCGCAAATCTCGGAGCTCGACGTCACGGGCGGCACCATCACCGCCAAGCGTCAGACCGAGTTCGGCTACGACACGATCAGCACGCCGCTGCCCGCGGTGCTCGCCGTGTCGGACGCGCTCAACGAGCCGCGGTACCCGTCGCTCAAGGGCATCATGGGCGCCAAGAAGAAGCCGCAGGACGTCCTGTCGCTGGCAGACACCGGTGTCGAAGCCGATCGCGCCGGTCAGGCAGGATCGCGCACCACGGTCAAGGCGCTCGCCGCTCCGCCGTCGCGTGGCGACAACCAGAAGATCGAGGACGACGGCTCCGGCGCGCAGAAGATCATGGACTTTCTCTTGGAAAGGAAGCTGGTATGAGCACGCTCGTCTTCCTCGAGCATCACGGCTCGAGCATTCAGAAGGGGTCGCTCGGCGTCCTGTCCAAGGCGGCGTCCTTGGATGCCGACACCTCGGCCGTGCTGATCGGCTCGGACGTCTCCGGCCTCGTGGCCGAGGCGGCCAAGTACGGCGCCGCCAACGTGTACATCGCCGAGGATGCGTCGCTCACAGCGCCGCTCCCGCAGCCACGGGTCGACGTGATCGCCGGCTTGGTGCGCGACAAGAGCTTCGGCACGGTGCTCTTCGGCGCATCGGTGCTCGCCGCCGACGTCGCGGGTGGTTTGGCAGCGCGTCTCGACGCCGGACTCAACTGGGACCTGATCGACATCGCCGTCGACGGCGGCGAGGTCGTGGGCAAGCGCGCAGCGCTTGCCGATTCGGTCCACGTGGACGCCGGCTGGACCGCCGAGCCGCGCATCGGCCTGTTTCGCTCCGGATCGTTCGATCCCGTCGAGACGCCGGGTGCAGGTGCCGTCGAGAACATCGGCGTGTCGCTCGAGGACTTCTCGTCCAAGGCGGTCATGGTCGACCAGGCCCACGAGGTGCAGAGCGGCCCGTCGATTGAAGAGGCGGACATCCTGGTCGCCGGCGGTCGCGGCCTCGGCGCTCCCGAAGGCTTCGGGATCATCGAAGAACTCGCTGCCGCGTTGGGCGGCGCGGTCGCATCGACCCGCGCAGTCGTCGACTCCGGCTGGTACCCCTACGCCACCCAGGTCGGCCAGACCGGCAAGACCGTCTCGCCCAAGCTCTACATCGGGTGCGGCATATCGGGCGCCATCCAGCACAAGGTCGGCATGCAGTCCTCACAGACGATCGTCTCGATCAACAAGGACGGCAGCGCGCCGATCTTCGACTTCAGCGACTTCGGCGTGGTCGGTGACCTGCACGCGATCATCCCCAAGCTCACAGCCCTCGTCAAGGAGCGCAAGGCGTAGGGGACCCCGCAGAAACTACTGCAGCCGCCAAACGGTGCAGTCGTTTCTGCGTCTCTTATTCGGCGAGCAGGCCATTCATCTCCGTGATCTCGTCGCGTTGAGCCGAGATGATGCGGTCAGCGAGTTGCTTCGCATCGACGTCGGACCCCGTCCCTTTGACCGACTTGGCCATCTCGACCGCCCCTTCGTGGTGGGCGATCATCATCGTCAGCCACATCTTGTCGAATTCGTCACCCGTGACCTGCTGGAGTGACGACAGGTCCTGTTCAGTCGCCATCCCGGGCATCTGGTGGCCGCCTGCCGCTTCGGACTCGCCCCATTTCGAGAGCCAGCCTCGCATGAGATTGATCTCGGGGTCCTGGGCGCGCTTGATACGAGCGGCCAGATCCCTGACCGCCTGCCCCGCCTGAGCCTTGGGTGCAAGCGCCAGCTCTGCCATTGCGACGGCCTGTTGGTGATGCGGAATCATTCCCCGGACGAACGCGATGTCGGCAGTCCCGTGCCGGGCGACGACCGTCGAGTCGCCGTGGCCCGCGTTGCCGGCCGCAGAGTTGTTCTGGTCACCGCCGCATCCGGCAACGCTCATCGTCGCAACAGCAGCGGCGATGACAACAGCGAGGGGAATGGCACGTCGCCGCACCTGAGGCTGCCACAAGATTGTCTCCTTGGATGGTCGAACCGGTCTGACGCGCGATCGTATCCCCGCACCACGCGTCCATGTGACGCGCAGCTGATTCTTGAATGCTTCTTGATCGCCTCTTGATCGGACGCATCGACGCTGCTGACAACCGCGACGGCATTGAGGCGCCTTGACCCCGTCTTGACGACGACGGGCATCGGGCCTTGACAGCGCCGGCGTACGGTCGGTGGTGTCACATCAGATGAACCGAAGGAGGCCCGCGATGATGTACGCATGGGACGACGGAATGGGAGTGGTTGGCTGGGTACTGATGAGCTTTGCGTGGGTGGCGCTGATCGCGTTGGTGATCTGGGCGATCAGCCGGCTCTTTCCCGCCCGCTCCGGACGCGCCACCCCTGAACAGACCACCGAGACACCCGGCGAGATCCTGGACCGCAGGCTCGCGCGCGGCGAGATCGACACCGACGAGTACGCGCGGCTTCGCGACGCGCTTATCTCTGTCCACGGCGTGGAGAGGTGATCGCGATCACGCGCGCGCATGCCACACCAATAGCCGTGCTGGTCGCCGCACTCGCGGCGCTCGGCGGCTCGATCGCCTGGGCCGCGACCCGCGACGGGGATTCGCGATCCGGAATGATGCGCTTCGGTTCGGGGATGATGGGCTACGCGGCGGCCGGATCGGGGACACCGGTGCGCGACCTGCCAGGCGCGAAGCGCCAGGCCGAGCGGTACGCGGAGCGCCTCGATTTACAGGTTGGCGAAGTGATGCGCTTCGACAACCACTACTACGCGCAGCTGACGGGCAAGGACCGACAGGGGGCCACCGAGGTCCTCGTCGACCCTGGCTCCGGCACCGTCATGCTCGAGCCCGGCCCGGCGATGATGTGGAATACCCGCTACGGGATGATGAGCGGCACGGGCATGATGGGTGGCATGAGGACGGGCCGTGGTTCAACCCCGCTCGAGCCGGGCGGCATGATGGGTGTCGGCGCCATGGCAGGCGGCCCGACCGGGACGCCGGGACAGGCGCGAGGGACGGCACGCGACACGGTGACGGCAGCCGAGGCACGCACGATCGCCGAGCGGTCGCTTCGCGACGCGGACCCTGCGCTCAGCGCTGGTGAGTCGGAATCGTTTCCCGGATACTTCACGCTGCATGCGATGCGCGGGAATCGGATCGACGGGATGCTTTCCGTCAATGCCGCGACGGGCGCGGTTTGGTATCACGCGTGGCACGGTCGCTTCGTCGAGGTGCGTGAGTGACCCACGCGGATGTCGACATGCCGATGGACGGGCCACACCCCGTCCGTCGGCGTGCCCTCGTGGTCGATGACGAGGCGCCGCTCGTTCGGCTCGTGACCGCCTATCTGGAACGCGAGGGTTTCGATGTCGCGTCGGCCGGTGACGGTGAGACCGCCCTCGAGTTGGCCCGCTCGTTCGGTCCGGACGTCGTCGTACTGGACTTGATGCTGCCCGGGATGGACGGGCTCGAGGTCTGCCGACGGCTCCGGTCGTTCTCCGACTCCTACGTTGTGATGCTCACCGCCCGCGCCGAGGAGGGCGACACGATCGTGGGGCTCTCCACCGGCGCCGACGACTACGTCACAAAGCCATTCTCGCCCGGCGAGCTGATGGCCCGAATCAGGGCGATGCTCCGCCGACCGCGGGCCTCCTCACCCGACGCCGCATCGCGTACGTTCGGGCAACTCGAGATCTCCCCGCAGGCCCGAGAGGTGCTGGTCGGCGGCGTGCCGGTCGAGCTGACCCCTCGCGAGTTCGACCTGCTCGATGCCCTTTCTGCCCGGCCACACGTCGCGTTCAGCCGCACCCAGCTCCTCGATCACGTGTGGGGGCCCTCGTGGTTCGGAGACGACCATGTCGTCGATGTCCACATCGCGAACCTGCGGCGCAAGCTGGGAGATGATTCCGCCGAGGCGCGGTACGTGAAGACCGTGCGCGGGGTGGGCTACCGGATGGGAACCGGGGAATGACGCGCAGACGTCGGCTGCGAGGGTTCGCCGCGCGACTCTTCGTCGCTCAAGCGCTGGTCATCGTCGCCGGCGCGGCGACCCTGGCGATCGTCGCGTTTGCGATCGCCCCGGGCATCTTCCACTCCCACCTGCGCCGGGCGGTCGGGCCGCTGTCCGACACCGTCGACCGCCACGTCGACCAAGCATTTTCGGATGCCGTATTGATCTCCCTGGGGCTCGCCATCGCCGCTTCGCTCGTCGCGGCCGCCGGCATCAGCGCGTTTCTGGCGGTGCGCCTGGCGCGCCCGGTGCGCGCGTTGGCAGAGGCCTCCCAACGTATCGCCGGTGGTCACTACACGGCGCGAGTACCTGTCCAGGGCCCCGATGAGGTCGCGCAGCTCGCCGCGACCTTCAACGAGATGGCCGAGGCCCTCGAATCAAGCGAACGGCGGCGGCGGGCATTGCTCGCGGATGTCGCGCATGAACTCCGCACGCCCCTCGCCACGCTGGAGGGATACGTCGAGGGCCTCGCCGACGGCGCGATCCCTGCGACCGCCGAGACGTGGGAGGTGCTCGCGAGCGAGACCCACAGGATGCATCGGCTCGTCGAGGACCTGTCGATGGTCTCCAGAGCCGAGGAGCACCAGCTTGAGCTCCACCTCGTGCACACCAGTCCCGGGGTGATCGTCCAAGCCGCGGTGGACGCCGCGCTCCCCCGGTTCACCGCAAAGGACGTTGCGCTCGAGACCGCCATCGAGCCAGACCTCCCCCAGGTCGAAGTCGATCCCGATCGACTCGGCGCGGTCCTTACCAACCTCCTCGACAACGCGCTTCGCCACACACCACCGGGCGGACGCGTCGAGGCCGGCGCACGCCGGCAAAACGGCCAGATCGAGCTTGCCGTCGTCGACACCGGCGAGGGCATCGCCGCCGAGCACCTCGAGCACATCTTCGAACGGTTCTTCCGGACCGACGGGGCACGCTCCCGGGCGACCGGAGGAAGCGGCATCGGCCTGACCATCGCCCGCGCCATCGTCCAATCACTCGGCGGCCGGATCGCAGCGACCAGCGAGGGCCCAGGCTGCGGTGCACGCATTGCGGTCGTGTTGCCCGTTGTGCAAACCCGTCGACCCCCGCGATCGCGCAAGCCAGACTGAACCGGGGCACCCCGTGATCTCCTGCTGCGAGAGCGATGACGGCACCTACAGAAGGGGTGTTACGACGCTTGCCGGCGGATCCATTTTCGGGTCGGACGCCGAGGGTCGGATCGCGCGGTCGAGCCGTTTGCGCTGGATGTCTCTCATCGCCGTCTCATCGCGGATGCGACAATCCCTGTATGCGGATTCTGATCGTCGAAGACGAGGCCAAGATGGCGTCACTGCTGCGCCGCGGTTTGGGTGAGGAGGGGCATTCGGCCGATATCGCCGCGACGGGGGAGGAGGCGCTTTGGATGGCGCGCGCCGTCGAGTACGACGCGATCATCTTGGACCTGATGCTGCCCGGCATCGACGGGGTCGAGGTGTGCAAGCGGTTGCGGGCCGACGCTGTGTGGTCGCCTGTCCTGATGTTGACTGCGCGGACGACGGTCGGCGACCGTGTCGCCGGTCTCGATTCGGGCGCGGACGACTACCTGGCCAAGCCGTTCGCGTTCGAGGAACTGCTTGCGCGGCTGCGTGCCCTGGCGCGGCGCGAGGTCGCAGAACGTCCCAACGTGCTCGCCGTGGGGGACCTGTCGCTCGATCCCGCCTCGCGCGAAGTCCATCGTGGCGAGACATCGATCGCCCTGTCGGCCAAGGAGTTCGCACTACTCGAGACGTTCATGCGCCGGCCCGGCAGGGTGCTGTCGCGCTTCGACCTGTTGGAACACGCATGGGACGGGGAGTACGAGAATCGCTCCAACGTGGTGGACGTCTACATCGGGTACCTGCGCGACAAGATCGACCGGCCGTTTGGGCGGGACTCCATCGAGACCGTTCGTGGTGCCGGCTACCGACTCCGGGCAGCGCCTCGATGAATCGCCGCACGAGATGAGCCGACTGTCGATCCGGGTGCGGCTGACGCTGGTCTTCGCCCTGGCGATGGCAGCCGTGTTGGCGACGATCGGCGCGGTCCTGTACCAGCGGCTCGGCAGCGCGATCACCCAACAGATCGACGATCGGTTGCAGTTGCGCACGAGCGCCCTGTCGACGCTCGTCACGCGCGCCGACCTGCAGGCCGCGCTCTCCGAGCCGGGGCTTCGGGCCGACGATGCCTTTGCCCGGATCATCTCGCCGAGCGGGGAGGTGGTTGCAACGAGTCCCGGGTTTGGGATCCCGCCGGCCGCGACCACTCCAGCGGGCCGGGTGTTCACCGAGTTCGATGTGATCGAGCCCGATGGCGACCGGGAGCCGGCCCGCGCGTTGACCACCCGCCTCGCCCGACCGGAGGGGACGTATGTGGTCACGACCGGCGAGTCGTTGACCGATCGTCGCGATGCGTTACGAAGCCTCGTCGCACAGATGTGGCTGCTCGGGCCGATCGCGCTGCTCGTCGCATCGCTTCTGGGCTACCTCGTCTCGCGCGCCGCGCTTCGTCCGGTCGAACGGATGCGCGTGCAGGCGGAGTTGATTGGCGCGGAGGACTTGGGCGGACGGCTGCCGCTGCCCGACGCGTCAGACGAGGTGTATCGACTCGGCGAGACGCTCAACGCGATGCTGGACCGGCTCGACGCCGGCCTGCGACGCGAACGCCGGTTTGTCGCCGACGCCAGCCATGAGCTCCGCACGCCGCTCGCGCTGCTGCAGACCGAGCTCGAACTCTCAACCCGGCGGTCGCGATCCCCTGAGGAGCTGCAAGCGACGATCGACTCGGCCAAGGAGGAAGTCGAGCGGCTGGTGCGTCTGGCCGAGGACATGCTGGTGCTCGCATCGGCCGACGAGGGGCACTTGCCCTTGCGCCCGACTCCGATCGACGCGGGGGAGCTCCTGGACTCCGTCGCCAGGCGGTTCGCAGGGCGCGCGGCCAACGAGGACCGCACGATCGACGTCGACTCCTCCCAGGGAACGACGATCCAGGGCGACCGTCTGCGCCTTGAGCAGGCGCTCGGCAACCTGGTCGACAACGCTCTGCGCGACGGTGAGGGCACGGTTCGCTTGCGGGCGGTCAGCGCGAACGGGTCCATCGAGCTGCGCGTCGCCGACGACGGCAAAGGGTTCCCCGAGGAGTTCCTTCCGACCGCATTCGAGCGCTTCACCAGGGCCGACGGCGTGCGTACCCGCGGGGCGGCCGGGCTTGGCCTCGCCATCGTCCGGGTGATTGCAGCCGCTCATGGGGGTTCTGCGTCCGCTGTGAACCGGCCTGGCGGTGGCGCCGAGGTCACGGTGTCGCTCCCCGCACCCGGGCCGCCCGTGGCAGGGGACGGCCCGTAGCCAACCGTCGCAGGTCAGCGCGAGCGGTTCGGGAATCCTTGCTCAGCGCTCGCGACGAGCACCGACTGGACGCGAGACCAGGCCGAGGCCTCGTCTTGGTCGTCGCGGAGGTCTCCCGGCTCCGGTCTTAAGGATCCACGCAAAAACCACTGCACCGTTTGGCGGCTGCAAACCGTCGCGATACGGCGACACCGTCTCGCTCGGTTTTCGCGCGCCATCCGGCGCAGCAGTTACTTCTGCGCGGACCCCTACCAGCGCTGGCGCGTCAGCGCTGCGCGTCGAGTGCAGCCAGGCGGGCGCGGATGTCGGCGAGGATCCTGGCCGGATCGTCGTCGCGGCCCATCACCGCTGTTGCGGTGTTCTGGCCGGCCGGTTCGGTGTCGTACGCGAACTGGTCGTTGTAATTGACTGTTGCGTCGAACGTT
>JANMDV010000027.1:0-1617 GCA_031376485.1 Actinomycetota bacterium | reverse complement strand
GGCCAGGTTGTAGACCTCGTCGGGTTCGGAGGCCAACAGGGCTTGGGTCAGCGACGGCTGGTCGAGCAGGTCGCCCTGGACGAAGTTGATCCGGTCGCGGATGTGCTCGAGCCGCTCGTAGGACTCGGTCGACGACCGGCGGACCATTCCCCACACCTGGTACCCCTTGTCGAGCAGGAGCTCCGCCAGGTAGGAGCCGTCCTGGCCGGTGATACCGGTGATGAGTGCGGTGGGCATGCGGTGGCTAGTCCTCCTGGGCGACGCGTGCGCGCCACCAGTCGAGTGTGTCGGCGAGCGAAACCTTGAGTGGGATCTGGGGAACCCACCCGGTGTCGTGGGTCAGACGATCCGGGGAACCATAAAGGTCGGGTTGCTCGCCATCGCGCTGCAGTGTCGCGTCGCTCGTGATGATCGTCTCGGTGCGCGCCATGGCCGCGAGGCCATCGATGAGTTGCCGTACCGCGACCGACCTGCCTGTACAGGCCAGGTACACGGCGTCGGGATCGCCGCGCTCGGCGATGAGCCGGTACGCACGGACGATGTCGCGCACATCCGTGAAGTCGCGACGGGTCTCGACGTTGCCGACGTGGATCTGAATCTGCTCGAGGCCGTCGCGCTCGCCGAGCGCGATCTGTCGGGCCACGGCGGGGACGACGAAGCGCGGGTCCTGGCCCGGGCCGATGTGGTTGAACGCGCGGACGCGAAGCACCGGCAGGCCGTACCCGATGCGGTACTGCAGGGCGGCCAAGTCCGCTGCGGCCTTGGAGGCGCCATACGGGGAGTGCGGGACCATCGGGGTGTCGGGACCGACCGGCAGGTCCTTGACGGGGACACGCCCGTAGACCTCGCCGCTCGTGATCGCGACACACCGGGCGGTGGGGGCGTGCTGTCGCAGGGCCTCAAGCAGGACGAGCGTGCCGTCCAGGTTGACGTGCCAGGTCGCGACCGGCTGGTCGAACGACTGGCCCACCGAGGCGGCACCCGCCAGATGGAACACCAGCTCGGGTGCGACGGCCGTGACGGCTTTGGCGATCGCATCGGCGTCGGTGATGTCGCCGTAGTGGACGCCGACCACGCCTTCGGGCACCGGCTCGCGTTCGTTCCAGAAGACGCCATGCACCTGGTGCCCGGCGCCGACAAGCTCGGCGACGAGATGATGACCCGCGAAGCCGGAGATGCCGGTGGCCAGAACCTGCACGGGGCGCGACGATACACGGGACTTAAAGGTTGCGTGCGTTTCCTTGCCCTCGCCCGCCCGCGAAACTACGCTGCTCAAATGCCTCTGCTCCGCCGGCCGTTGCGTGGCCTTGTTTGCGTCGCCGCCGTCGCCCTTGTGATGGTCGGCTGCGCGGGAGAGTCCGCGTCACCGCAGACCGTCATCAGGGACTTTGACGCCGACGGTTTGATCGACGGACAGTGGGACGCCGATCTTGAGATCGACGTGCGCCACACAGTGTCGGATCTGGAGCGCGCCGGGGCCCTGATGGCCGTTCAGAACCCTGGCCTGCTTGTGGCCTTCACCGCAGCCACGAAAGTGGCCATCGACCAGGGCCTGCTCGGGATCTCCCCGACCAAGCTCCCGGTGCAACCGGGTCAGCCGGACGTCCAGCACGTCAA
>JANMDV010000252.1:0-6020 GCA_031376485.1 Actinomycetota bacterium | reverse complement strand
GTTATCGCTGCCGTTCGAGTCCTAGGATGACGCGGCGTTGTACGACACGCAGTAGGACGATAGGGCGGAGTACGTCTAGCCGAAGGAGGATAGGCCGGACTACGACACGCCGAAGGACGATAGGCCGGACTACGACACGCCGAAGGACGATAGGCCGTACTACGACACGCCGAAGGACGATAGGCCGGACTACGACACGCCGAAGGACGACAGGCCGGACTACGACACGCCGAAGGACGACAGGCCGGACTACGACACGCCGAAGGACGACAGGCCGGACTACGACAAGCCCCATGAGCTGAAGTGCGAATACCGATACGGCTACGACCCGTACGCGAAACCGTGTCCTGTCCAGCCCGAGTGTCCAACGCCCGGTTATGGCTCGGCACCTTATGCGCCCTGCCCGCCTCCGCCCCCACCTCCGCCTCCGCCTCCGCCCCCGCCGGCAGTCGTCATCGGGGTGCCGGTTCCCACGGTGGTGTCGACGCCGGCTCCCACGCCGGTCGTGGTGACCGGCACCCCGACGCCGCCCAGGATCACCGTCACGAAGCGCGGACCGCGCACGGCTCGTTCAGGTCGGACCGTGACCTTCACGGTCATCGTCAAAAACACGAGCGCCTCGGTTGTGGCGAGGTCGGTGATCGTCCGCGACCTGCTTCCCGCCGGCTACTTCGTGGTGAAGATCCCGAACGGCGCGCGGTTCATCAAGGGCAATCTGGTGTGGAATCTCGGTGAGCTCGCCCCAGGGGCCACCAAGACGCTCCGTATCCGAATCCGTCTGGATCGTTCCGTGACGGGTAACCGCTGCAACGTCGTTGAGGTCGTCGCCGGGAACGCTCCGCCGGTCAATGCGCGAACCTGCACCAAGATCGTCCGGGTCGGGGGTGTGCGGCCGACTCCGGTAACGGGGTAAGAAGAACTGCTTCGGGGGCGAGCACGTGCCGGCTCGTCCCCGAACCCGCCGGGCAGGACAAGGCCGACGCTCGGTCGAGCGTCCTCCCCGTCGTCGCGTGCCCGAGCCGGCGCACCTCGCGTCCTCGTGGTGTCGAAGTCACTCCTGCGAGCTCCCGGTACGTGTCGATGGTGTGGCGAGAACTTTCGGCACGCTGCCGGCGACGGCTTGACGAACGGCCGGTGCGACCTCGGTGCCGTACAGCTCGATGGCGTGCATCACGCTGAGGTGATCGGTGGGGCCGATGGCGACCTGCAGGAGGAGCCGATCGTTGCCGAAGAGTTCGTGCTCGAACAGGATCCTCTCGATCACCTGTCGCGGATCTCCCACGAGCAGGGCGCCCGTGGCTCGATCGAGCGGACTCTCGCGAAGGGCGGCGAGCGAAACGCAAGCGAGGCGGTGCTGGCGAGCCTCGCTGCTACTGGTCGTCACAACGATCTCGACGGGTTGCAGCCGCCAACCGAGCGGGAGTTCGGCACGGGCCCGAAACCGCAAGTGCGGGCGTCCAACCGTTCGCGCGTGAGTCGCAATGCCCGTCGGGCCTGTTCGGATTGAGTCCCCGTCGCCGAGATCCACAGGTCATCTGTCGGCGAGTGGTACATTCGCTCATGACGTCGCCACGACCTCCGGGTCGCGGTGGCCGCGCCTCCCGAGACCCCGGCGGCGTCCTGCGTGCAGGGCGAGCGACGGGTCGTCAACGTGACAATCAACGATTGTGTGTCGGTCGGGGAGGCCGGGTTCGCCGCCGGTTTCTGCAGCGGCGAGGACCAGAATGGCCTTATGGCCGCCGTTGACCTCGACGTGCCCGGCGCTCCGACGAACCCATGCGACGTGGCGTTGACGTCGCGTCCCGTTCGACATCGACCGCGTACCCCTGCGAGTGGCACCGCGCGCGACTGTGGGCGCGGGACGTGGGTCGAGTATCGGCGACACCAATGAATGGAGTTGACATGACTGACGGCATCACACGGCGCCAGATGATCGGCGGACTGGCTGTAGCCGGTCCCCTTGCGGCGCTTGGGCTCGCCGGGTGCGGGGGTGGCAAGGGCGACACGGCAGCGACGGCCACCGCGGCGACGCCTGGGAGCAACAGTCACGGTGGCACGGCCGTCGCTTCGGCCGCTCCGGGGCTCATCGTCGCGCCGCGCGAGCCGCACACGCCGTTCCCGGCCGAGGCCCCTCCGCGCTCGACCAAGCGCCTGCACACGCTCGTATTCGAGGTCGACGAGCATCTGCTCGAGATCGCCCCGGACAGGACCATGATGGCCTGGACCTTCACCAGGCCCGGTGAGCCCGGTCGCATCCCCGGTCCGGTGCTGAGGGTCACCGAGGGCGACCGGATGGACTTCACCCTGCACAACACGGGCTCGATCCCGCACTCGATGGACTTCCACGCGGCCAAAATCTCATGGTCACGCCACTACGGGCCGGTGGGCGTCGGCAAACGGGCGGGCTTCTCGTGGACCGCCAAGGTCCCCGGCGTGTTCATGTACCACTGTGGAGTCCCCCCGGTGCTGCTGCACATCGGCCAGGGCCAGCAAGGGATGATTATCGTCGACCCCGCCGACGCGTCGCTTCTGCCGCCCGCGCGCGAGTTCGCGATTCTGCAGACCGACCTCTACCCGGGCAAGAACGGTGCGATCTCGGACTCTGTCCAACTGCAGGCGGCCAACCCCGAGTTCGTGGTCTTCAACGGCTACGCCAACCAGTATGCGGGCAAGAACGCGTTGAAGATCAAGAAGGGCGAGCTCGTTCGCGTCTTCGTCCAGAACGCAGGTCCCAACCGCTGGTCGGCGTTCCATGTGATCGGGGCGTTGTTCGACAGAGTCTTCGTCGAGGGGATCTACAAGGAGAACCTGACCCGTGGGTGCCAGACGCTCAACCTGGCGCCCAGCCAGGGCGCGGTCGTCGAGTTCACGGTCGAGGAGGACGGCAGCTACCCATTTGTGTCCCACGATTTCCACGACCATGCCAAGGGCGCCTTCGGGCTCTTCACGACGAACGGCGAGGGCACGTGAGAAGCCGCTCAGTCAGTCCAGCGATCCGCGGCGTAAGGTCTCGTCCCAGGGGAGATGCTCGCACGCGACCAGGAGACCACGATGACCGATGGCACCGTCGACACCGCATACGAGCCGCTCGACTACGCGTCGACGCTCATGAAGCTGACCGATCTCGTTGGCCGTGAAGTACTCGTGGAGCTGCGCGTCGGCGGCATCCAAGGACCCTTCCGCCTTGCCGCCCGAGGCGTGGTGGTCGGAACTCCCGCAGGTCAGCCCGAACTCACGGGGCGACGCACCCAAGGTGACGATCTCGAGGCCTTCATGCTCGACACCGGTGGATTTTTGACGGTCAAGGAAACCGACTTCGTCAGCGGCGCGTGGCATGCCGGAAGCGACGAAGGCCAGTTCTCCGCGCAGCCTCGGCTGAACATCACGTTCACCGACTCGGTACTGCACGTCGCGGTTCTCTGGCGGCACGACCCCGCGACCATGAAGAGCGCCTGAGTCACCCTCCGGTCGTTGCCGGGGTCGTTGCATGCGGCAGATGGGCCGTCCGCTTCCCGGACAAGGTCAAGCGCACCGCGCCGATCGCCGGGACCGCCAAGGACACCCCGCATGACTTCCTCTCCACCGAGACGATAAGCGAGGCGATCTGGTCGGAGCCTGGTGTCAACGGTGGGTGGTACTCCTCGAACGCAGACGTGGCCGGCGGTCTGGCCCGCCACGCCAAGATCTGGTCCGTCGTGGGCTTCTCGACGAGTTCTGGAAGCGCGAGCGTTGGCGCACGCTCGGGTTCGCCTCGGTCGACGACTTCCAGCAGGGCCTCATGGAACCGTACTTCGCCGCCATGGACCCTGACGACCTGCTGCGAATGGCCTGGAGTTGCAACGCGGCGACGTGAGCCGGAACACTGGCGGCGACCTTGCTGCGGCCCTCGGCCGGATCACGGCGAAGACGTTCGTGATGCCGATCAATGAGGACATGATCTTCCCAGTGCGCGACTGCGCGGAGGAGCAGGCGATGATCCCGGACAGCGAGCTCCGGGTAATCGAGAGCATCGGCGGTCACCGTGGCTTGTTCGGCATCGAGCCGGAGTACATGCAGCAGGTCGATCGGCACCTCGGGGAGCTGCTCGCGACCAGCGTCTGACTGATCACCCGCTCGCGATCGTTCGCGGCCTTGCCGGGCCACCATGCCGGGCGAGGCGGTGGTCGTGCGGGTTGACCAGAGGTGGCGTCACGCGTACGCGTGTGACGTCCTGGGAGTCCGCGAGCAGATAGCAGATCGAGCGTCTCAACTGACCGTGGCGGAGCGTTCTTCTGGGCCGGCGCCGTCCTGCAACACCCGAACGCCCCACGCCATGCGTTGCCACTCCAGCAGACCGTGCTGAGTCTCGCCCCGCTCGATGAGCTGATCGAATTGACGCTCGCCAGAACGGCGTGGGCCTCCCCGATCGCCCCGAGGGAACGCCAAAGTCAGATCTTCCCCTGAACTCCGAGCGCCAGCGTCTCCAGTGCCACAAAGGTGCCGATCCCCGGGTTTCCCGACGCCATGCCGCCGAACTTGACGTGACTGGCCTTCTCGGCGAGCCAGGCGGTGCCCTTCGTGACGGGGTTGGTGACCGTCCCCATCCGATCCATGAGGTCAACGAGGCTCTGGCGATCGTTGGCGATCTCCACTGCAAGTGACGCCATCAGATCGTCCAGCGGTGTGCCCTCGTTCTGAGCGTGAAGCTGCTCAGCGAGCCCGCACCCAAAGTGGAGCCCGCCAGATGGTCATCCAGAGGTAAATGTCGAGGGCTTTGCCCGCTATTTTCTCTGCGCTGCTCACGGTCGTGACGGTAGGCTTCCCTAGAAGTCTGCCTTCAAACAATGCGGGCATCTCGAATGGCGGTCCCAGAACCGCTCAGAGGGCCAGCTCCTGGGCACTCGACGCGACGCACGTCCACTGCGATAGTTCCGGGGCTTGCTGAGACTCGATATGGAGGTAACTCGTGCCGAAGTACGTGAGTTTTTTCAGTTACACCAGTCAGGCCTGGGGAGCCATGGTCGAGCGGCCCGGCAATCGTGCCATCGCCGCTCGCAAGCTGATCGAGGACCTCGGCGGGCAGATGGAGACCTTCTACTGGATGTTCGGAGAGTGGGACGGATTCGTCGTCTACGACGTCCCGGATGCCGCAACCGCGGCGGCCTTCTCCGGTCGGGTGACAAGTTCCGGACTGATTGAGAGGATTCAGACCCAGCAGCTTCTGACCATGGAAGAAGCCCGAGAGGGCCTCGAGAAGGCTGGCGCAGCACAGGCGGCTTACGAACCACCCGGGACCCAGCGGGAGTGGCGAGCCGAGTACGACTCGTTGGGATAGGTCCTGCGTAGTTGACGTACGGGAATGCTTTCCACACCGACGCTGCCGCGAACCCCAAGTTGTAATCGCAAGCCCGTCCGCGTTTACGCCCGGGCCAACGGGGTACAACCACAACGTGTGAGGTATTGGGGGTTCTGCGGGACAATGCGGGCTCCAGCGCATCACCGACGATGTCCACAAGAAAGCGGAGAGAGATGACGCCTGCCGTCGAGTACGAAACCGTTCGCGAATCCAAAGCCGGCGAAGGCGGGCGCCGCGAGGTCCACGAGCGTCATGTCGAGAGACGTCCGGTGGTCGGTCGCGTTGCGTATCCGGGGCCACCGTCGACGTGGTACGAGAACCTTCCGGT
This sequence comes from Actinomycetota bacterium, assembly GCA_031376485.1. GTDB lineage: Bacteria > Actinomycetota > Thermoleophilia > Miltoncostaeales > Miltoncostaeaceae > CALMEC01. The sequence continues at coordinate 357 of JANMDV010000252.1, read as the reverse complement.
GTGGGTCGCCATCAGCATCTTCCTGCACGGCTTGGCGCTGCTGATCCTGATCGTGTTGCTCGCGTCGCCTGGGACGTTTGGGCTTGCCAGTGAGGGCGATGTCGATCGTCTACGGCTGCAGGGCGGGGCGACGCCAGCGTCGATCGACGCGCGCGTCAGCGCGTTGGAGCGCCAGGCGTCGGCCCTGACCGCCGGGGCCGCAGCGCAATCAGGAACTCCTCAGCAGGTGCCGTCGACCGGCGCCACGGTTGACCTGACACCGCGGCTGAGCGCCCTCGAGACCCGCGTCGCCGGGCTCTGTGCTGCGGCCACCCCACCCTGCTGAGTCCACGCCACGCCTGACGGCAGCCCCAGCTC
>JANMDV010000240.1:0-2617 GCA_031376485.1 Actinomycetota bacterium | reverse complement strand
GACATCCCCGGGCAGATGCGTGGCGTCCGTGTTGCGCATCACCATCGCGGCGAACGAGTTACCCTCGAGTTCGCTGAGGAAGTTGGTTCCCGCGAGTCGGAACAGGTAGTAGAAGCGGTCGGCGTCCTGCAGTTTCTCCATTTGGGTCTCGAACACGAAGTTGAATGTGGAGCCCAGCATCCCGCCAAACGGCAGCTGCCTCTCGGCGAGGCCGCCGATCCAAAAGTCCACGTCGCCCAGACCGGTGACGGTGGTCGGGTCGACGTCGGGCGTGGTGCCGGCGGCTCCCGCGGCCCACGAGCCCGCGCTGTTCATAAAGTTGAAGGAGTCCGCGTCGGGCCCGTTGACCAGGGCGTCCGCCGCGGCACGCTTTGCCGCCATGTTGAGCGCGCCCGTGATCGACGGGTGCTTGCCGTAGGCCGCGATGAAGTTGACGATCGACTCTTGGTGGCGCAACCCCTGGGCGCTGAAGTCCGCCCAGCTCGTGTACGGGGTCAGCGCGGAGTTGTTCGTGTCGGTGAAGAACTTCCTGCGCGCAGCCTGCAGTGTCGGCACTCCGGTGTCGCGTCCGCGCGTAATGTTGATCGCCGCGAGGTCGAGCGGCAGGCCCACCAGGTTGGTGCGCACGGCGTCCGTGACGAATTCGTCCAGCTCGTTGCCGACCTGGCGCACGTTGCCGCGCACGATGGCACCGGCCGCCTGGGCGGGGGTGCCGCCGCTGGTGGCGAACGCGGCCGGGTTGAGGAAGGCCTGGATCAGCGGCAGGCTCTCGTCGCCTCCGGCGTTGTTCGTCCGCGCCACGGTCTCGGGCAGCATCGAGTGGCCGAACCGGTAGACCGTGTGGGCGAACTCGGCGACGATGGCCGGGTCGATGTTGCTCTGGTACCCGGCGAAGATGTTGACCGCCGGTTGCACCTTGCGGGCGAACTCTTCGAAGACGAGGTGCTGGTACTGCATCTCGGTGGCGAAGCGGGCGGCCTGGAAGAGGCGCTCGCCGTTCCAGACACCGGGAGAGATCTGCCATTGGGCAATGAAGGCGGCGTCGGCGGTCGCCAGGACCTGGGCCTGGATGTGCCCGACCAAACGGTTGTGCTCGGCGTGGAAGATGAAGTGGACACTGGTGAGGCCGATGTTCTCGTTGCCCCGGCCGTCGCCCGTGATGAAGTGAGCGTTCAGCAGCTCGTCGTCGTACGTTCCCGGCAGGCCATCGTTTGCCGTGCCGGCGAGCGTGTCGGGGGTCTGATTGACTTTTGGCGTCGCCGGATTGTTGTCGTGGTCCCACGTGCCCGGGACGGCGTGGTGGGCGATGTCGTCGAGGAAGGCGTGGCCGGTGTTGCCCCCCGTCAGCTGCGCGTTGCCGTTGGCGGCGGGAATGAACTTGCCGTACGGATCGGTCACGAGCGTCGGCACGTTCAGCACCTGCTGGTCGGTCAGCGTGATGCCGAGCGTGAGTGCCTGCGCTTTGACGTCGGCCCAGGTGGGGAGACCGCCGGCCGTGGGACTGTCAAGCATTCTTCCGGTTGCGACACGCCGACCGTTCCTCAGCTCGTACTCGCGCAGGAACACCTGGTGCGAGGGGTGTGACGTGTAGGTCTGGTTCTGATCGACGAACGGGGTCGTCGTGTTCGTGTGCTCGCGCGTGCCCGGCCGATTGGTGGCCCGTGTCAGCGGCATGAACTGCAGTTGGGGCGGCAGGTCATCCGGGTTGCCGAGGATGCCGTCGGGACCGGCGATGAGCGGGTCGTCCGACTTCAACGGGACGATCACCGTCCCGTTATTGCCCTTGGTCAGCAGGTCGAGGCCGTGGTCGAAGAACTGGCCGAAGAACGTGAACCACGAGTTGTAGGGGGCGGAGAGGCCGGCATCCGGTGCCACGTTCGGGATGAAAAAGGGGTCAGGGGTGCCCGGGACGCCGTCCGGGACGGGTGCGGAGCCGACCGTCTGCGCCGCCGCCGCGACGGCTGCCGGGTTGTTCGTCGTTGCGTCGACGATCAGGTTGCTGATGACACGCGGCTGAGAGTCGACGACGAGGCCTGCGGTCTGGTCATAGCTCGTGGCGGGTGCCCCAGGAGCTCCGAACACGCCCGGGGCCTCGGCCGGGCGGAAGAGCGAGGAGACCAGGCGCGGGAAGGGTCGGTCCGCGGCGCCGAAGCCCTCCTGGCCGGGAACGATGTTGTTGAACGTTCCGTCGACGGTCCTCAGGCCGAAGGGCAAGAGCGGGCTCGCGACCTGGAGCGGCCCGGGGCCCAAAGGCGACGTACCGGGGGGCTGCGCAGCATGCGCTTCCGCGATCCTGATCTGCTGCAGGATCATGTCGAGGTCGGACCGGATGAGCGTCACTGCCTCGGCCTGGGGCGCGGAGACGCCTCCGGCGAGCAGGGCTCCTGCGGTCAGCAGTCCGCCCAACGCGGCGCGCTGGCGGGAGCGGCGCGACTGGCGACGGATGTGACGTGCGGAACGAGTCATTTTCGTGCTTCCTTTCCCTCGGTGACGAAGGAGTTTGGTAGACGGCCCATCTCCAGAGCGACGTCCGTGTCTTAGGTCTTGACGTGAGAATGCACCGAAGGACACGGGTTCGCTAGGGGTTTTGCCCCAAGACTGGACTTACGGCCAGTGG
>JANMDV010000192.1:0-2065 GCA_031376485.1 Actinomycetota bacterium | reverse complement strand
GACATCGACCGGATCGTCTACCGCGCCGACCTCGCCGCGGGCGGCAGCATGTTCGCGTGCCTCCGCGGCGTACACGCGGACGGTCACGATTTTGCATCCCAAGCCGTTGCGAACGGCGCGTCGGCGCTGCTGGTCGAGCGGCCGCTGGCTCTGGACGTGGCGCAGCTACACGTCCCCGACGCGCGGCTGGCAATGGCACTGATGGCCGCGACTCTGGAGGGCGAGCCGTCGCACGCGCTGACAGTGGTGGGGGTGACCGGCACCAACGGCAAGACCACGAGTGCGTTCCTGCTGCATGCCGTCTTGCAGGCGGCGGGCCACCGCACGGGATTGCTCGGCACGATCGAAGCGCGCGTGGGCGGTGCGGTCGAGGTTGTGGCCCACACGACCCCCGAAAGTGTCGATCTGCAGAACCTTCTGGCGCGTATGCGTGATGCGGGCGACACGGCATGCGTGATGGAGGTCTCGTCACACGCCCTGGCGCAGCGACGCGTGGCCGGTCTGCGGTTTGCCGCGGCGCTGTTCACCAACCTGACCCGCGACCACTTGGACTATCACGCGGATGTCGAGGAGTACTACCTGGCCAAGCGTGCGCTGTTCATCCGTCCGGGCGGGGAGGGCCAGGACCCCCCCGGGGCCGCGAACCTGGACGACGTGTTCGGCCGGCGTCTTGCAGCCCAGGCCGGAGCGCTTGGCTTCGCCGTCGAGCATCCGGCCGATGTCCAACCAATCGCGATCCGACAGTCACGTGACGGGTTCCGGGCGCGCGTCGCGACACCTCGCGGTCCGTTCGAGATCGAAAGCCGGCTGCGCGGACGGTTCAACATCTCCAACGTCATGGGCGTCGTCGCGGTCGGAGAGCTCCTGGGACTCGATCACGAGGCGGTGGCGACGGGTGTCGGGGCGGTGGCGGGGGTGCCGGGACGGTTCGAGCCGGTCGACGTGGGGCAGCCGTTCGAGGTGTTGGTCGACTACGCCCACACGCCCGACTCGCTCCAGAACGTGCTGTGCGAGGCACGCAAACTCGTTGCTGACGGACGGCGCCTGATCGTGGTCTTCGGCTGCGGCGGCGACCGCGATCGCGGCAAGCGACCCCAGATGGGCGCCATCGCCCGCAACCTGGCGGACATCGCGATCGTGACCTCGGACAACCCGCGCAGCGAGGACCCCGGCGCCATCATCGACGAGATCACCGCGGGTGCCATGATCGGGCCCGCTGAGCTGATCGTCGAAGGCGACCGCAGGATTGCCATCGCGCGCGCGGCTGAGCTTGCGGACGCCGGTGACGTGCTCGTCATCGCAGGGAAGGGGCACGAGGGCGGTCAGGAGCGTAATGGCGTGATCAGTCCGTTCGACGATCGCGACGTGGCACGCGAGGTGCTGGGGGCACGCATATGCGGCTGACCGTCAACCAGGTCATGAAGGCCGCGGCCGGCGGTGTCTATATGCCGGTCGGCTCTCCGTCGACCGAGGTCGACGGCGCGTTCGTCGACTCGCGTGACGTGGTCCACGGTGCACTGTTTGTGGGCATCCGCGGCGAGTCTCAAGACGGGGGGTACCACGCGCCCGATGCGCTTCGTAACGGGGCCGCCGCCGCCGTCGTCAGCGAGGGCACCTGGCGATGGCTCGAAGGAGACCTGCGCGGCATCGGCAAACCGGTGCTCGTGACCAAGACACCCCTCGAGGTCCTGCAGTCGGGTGGTCGTCTGGCTCTGGAGCGCTCGGGCGCACGGGTGGTCGCCGTCACAGGCGCGACGGGCAAGACGACGACCAAGGACATCTTGGTGGCGATGCTTCGTGCCGCCGGCGCCCGAGTCGAGGGGACACCCGGCAACCGCAATACCGAGATCGGTGTCCCGATGTCGCTCATGGCACTCGCCGAAGACACCGAGATCGCCGTCGTCGAGATGGGGATGCGCGGGCTGGGGCAGATCGCGGAGCTCGCCCGGCTCGCGCCGCCGGACGTCGGCTGCATCACATCGATCGGACCCGTCCACCTGGAGCTACTGGGCACAGTCCAGAATGTCGCGGCCGCCAAGTTCGAGCTTATCGCATCGCTCAAGCC
>JANMDV010000178.1:0-1864 GCA_031376485.1 Actinomycetota bacterium | reverse complement strand
ACAGGACGGTGCCGAGCAGCCGCCAACCGCGCAGCGTCAATGCCGCCTCGCGCAGCGCCAGGCACTCGGCGTGCGCGGTGGGATCACCGCGAAGCTCGCGCTCGTTTCCGGCAGCGCCGATGACCTCGCCCTCGCGGACGATGACCGCGCCGACGGGTACGTCGTCGTGCTCACCCGCACCCATGGCGTAGTCCAGCGCCATACGCATGAAGTGCTCGTCACGAGGGAACACGCGGGCCACATTCGCGAGTCTAGGGCCCGGAGAGAAACGACTGCAGGTCGGCTGATGGGCCACCGGTCCACGCTCAGCGACCTGACGTCTCTCCCGTGTTGACGCCTCTTTGCCCAAGGGAGTGGAACTCCCTCGCCAGACCTGATTCGATGCGGCACGATGACCCAGACTCCCTCCGACGCCCACTCACGCAGACGACTGGTCGTGATCGGGACGGGCGTGTTCGTCTCGGGCGCAGTGCTGCTGGGGATGGAGATCGCCGCGAGCCGCGTCGTCGCGCCGTTCTTCGGCAACTCGCTGTTTGTGTGGGGAGCGCTCATCGGAGTGGTCTTGACCGGCTTGATGATCGGCTATTGGGTGGGTGGCGTCGCAGTGGACCGTGCGCCTGCGCGCTGGCTGCTGGTCTCGACGATGACCCTCGGCGCACTGGGGGTCTTGTTGATCCCGCTACTCGACGGGCCGGTCCTCGAGTTCGTCGTCCGCTGGGACCCCGGACCGCGCCTCAACCCGCTCGTCGCCGCGACGCTCCTCTTCGGGCCGGCGAGCGTGTTGCTTGCCGCCGCGACTCCCATCGCGGTGCGCTTGGTGGCACGCTCACTCGAGACCCTGGGCCGCACGTCGGGCGGCCTGTTCTCGATCTCGACCGCAGGGAGCATCGTCGGCACCTACGCCACGGCGTTCTTTTTGATTCCCGAGTTCGGCACCGACCAGTTGCTTGCCATTGCGGCGACCGCGCTGGCCGTCGCGTGCGTCGCGGTCGCGCTGTCGGAGCGCGTCTGGCCCGTCGCGATGGTGGCGGCGGCGTTGGCGATCGCGGGGGGCGTATCGATCGCCGCACTCGCGCCCGACGGGACACGGCGGCTGTCGCGCGCGGAGGCCACCAACTGGTCCCCGGTCACACGCCAGCGCGGCACGCCGAGCGAGAGCTTGGACAAGGCGTCCAAGGCGCTTGACGCCGTCTATGCCAAGGACACCGAATACCACCGTCTGCTCATCACCGAAGACGACACCAACCGGTACCTGCGCTTCGACAACTCGTTCCAGAGCGGCATGTCGCGAGCGGATCCCTTCGCATCGGTGTTTCCCTACGAGACGGTCATGCAAGTGGGCCTGGCCTACCGCCCCGAGGCCAAGCGCGTCTTGCATATCGGCTTGGGCGGGGGCTCCATCGTCAAGCGGATGTGGCGGGACTTTCCCGAATTAGAGATGGACATCGTCGAGATCGACAAGGAGGTCGTCGACGTCGCGCAACGCTTCTTTGCCCTGCCGACCGATCCCCGGATCGCTGTGCATGTCGACGATGGCAGGCAGTACCTCATCAAGAACAACACACGGTTCGATGTGATCGTCATCGACGCGTTCTTTTCGGATTCGATCCCGGCCCACCTGGCGACACGCGAGTTCGTCGAGCTCGCCCGCAGCCGCCTGACCGCCGGTGGCGTCATCGTCACCAACATCATCGGCGCGACCGACGGTGAGCAGTCACAGTTGTTCCGCGCGATGTACCGCACGTACGCCGAGCAGTTTCCGACACTCATGGTCCACCCCGTCAACGACGGGCCCGGCGCTGGCGATGACACCAACGTGCGTAACATCGTGCTGGTCGCGACCGACGGGCCGCGTGTTGAGGTC
>JANMDV010000116.1:0-3149 GCA_031376485.1 Actinomycetota bacterium | reverse complement strand
CGGTCGGATCCAGATCGATCGTGATCGTCCGCGCGCGGCCATGCAGCCGCTGCTGATGCCGCGTGATCACGCTCGCCGCGAGTTCGCAGCCCATCGCATACAGCGCCTGCGCCCCGATCTCGTTTTCAAAGCGCGAGATCGTGGGTTGCGGGGCCAGCGCGTCGCCGGCGATCGGATCGCGGCCGAGCAGCAGTTTGTGGATCGGGTCGTCCGCGAGCCGCGCCGCGTCGTTCGCATCGGGATAGCCGCAGGCGAGCCCGAAGATACGCTGGGCCAGCAGATCCGCGAGCGTATGTCGCACTTTCCCCGGCTGCCGCTCGTCGATGAGGCAGCGGGCGAAGCCGTCGATCAACCCGTAGCGCGCCTCGGCGGCCGTGAGCAAGACCGCGCCCCCATCCGAGCTCGCGTTCGGCTGATCGAACGTCGCGATCAGCGGCTTCTCGAACAGATCAGGAAAGAGAACAGTCTGTGGTACCGTGGTTTCGTTCAACAGTGACGCCTCCGTGTGGCGAAGTGGCCCTCAGCAAGCCCCTTGTACCACTCGGAGGCGTTTCTGTTTCCACTCAATCACAACGGTCTCATGAATAATCCGGGCTATCGCGCCACGAAAGCGTGGGAGAGGGGGAACGACGATGAGCGAGTGAAACCTCTCGATGGAATCCAGCTGGTGCAAATCCAGCCCGGTCAACGCCGTAGCGGGCAGGCCGGTAGCGAGTCTTGCACCTACGTCGGGCGACCGGCGAGGTGAAGCGTAGACAGCGAGGGAGCGGGCCGCGCGGATTCAGCTCCGAAATCTAATTCTCGTTGCGGATGCCGACGTTGTTAGCCTCACGGAAGGCCGCATCGCGAGAACCGATAGGCGAGGTTGTCGCGAACCGCCGGAGTCCCTAGCCCGGGGCACGCTCTCAGAGGGATTCCCCACGAACGTGGGAGACCTCCTCGTCTCCGCCGTCGACGGCGGTACCGCGTGGTCAAGGGAGACCGAAGACTGCCGGGATGGGCGAGGAGGGGTCTTAGAAGCCCGTAGTACCGATGAAGGTGGAGAACTGGACGACCGGAATCCACTGGAGGGAAGGGGCGGACATCAGGACGTCTCGATTACGGGATACATGACGACACTCTGAGGTCGAGGACCATGTCAACAGAACTTAATCGATTATCCGAACTGGCCAAGGCAGACACGACGACGCGATTTCTCTCGATGGCACACCTGCTCACGCCAGCCGCGTTGATGGCAGCCTTTGAAGGTCTGCGGAAAGACGCGAGCGCGGGCGTGGACGGGGTCACGTACCGGGAGTACGAGCAGGACGTGTGGGGGAACATCCCGACGCTCCACCATCGCCTGGTGAGTCACCAGTACCGCGCGCAGCCTTTGCGTAGGGTCTACATCCCGAAGGAGAACGGAGACGAGCGTCCGATCTCGATTCCGGCTCTGGAGGACAAGATCGTACAAAAGGCCACGGTCACGGTGCTCACCGCGATATACGAGCAGGACTTTCTCCCATGCTCCTACGGCTTCCGGCCGGGCCGCAGTCCACACGACGCGCTCGACGCGATCGGCCGCACGATGTGTCGTGAGCCGATGGCGTATGTCCTCGAAGCCGACATTCAGGGCTACTTCGACGCGATTGTGCGGAGCCAGCTCATGGCGTTTGTCGAGAGACGGATTGGGGACAGCAGCATCCTCCGGCTGATTCGGAAATGGCTTCACGTCGGCGTGGTGGAAGACGGCCGGCTCCTGGTCACCGAGACCGGGACCGGACAAGGGCAAGTCATCAGCCCCTTGCTGGCTAATATCTACCTGCATTACGTGCTGGACGAGTGGTTCGAGCACGAGGTAAAGCCGCGCCTGCGCGGCAAGGCCGCCGAAATCCGGTACGCCGATGATTTCATTCTCTGCTTTCAGTACCGCGAGGACGCGGAGCGTGTGCTGGCAGTCCTTCCCAAGCGATTCGCGAAATACGGTTTGACGTTGCACCCTGAGAAGACGCAGCTCCTCGCGTTCGGGCGCTCGGTACTCCCGAGCCGTCCCGAGGCGCCGCAGCCGGCGACCTTCGACTTTCTCGGTTTCACGCACGTCTGTGCGCGCAGCCGACGGGGGCGGTTCACGATTCACGTCCGGACGATACGCAAACGCCTTCGGCGGAGTGTGAAGGCGGTGGCGCAGTGGTGCCAGCAGCATCGGCACGACCCGGTCGAGCATCAGGCCGCGGCGCTCAACGCCAAACTCCGGGGCCACTACCAGTACTACGGACGGCCGACGAACTACCGCAGTCTCTGGCGGTATTATCGGCTCGTCCGCCGGCTCTGGCACAAGTGGCTGACCCGGCGCACGCGGGGGAAGCGGCTGACCTGGGACACCTTCCAACAGCTGCTCAATCGCCATCCGCTGTGTGTCCCGCGCATCTGCCATGCCTGGGCCAGCACGGGGAGTCCTGCATGAGGAACCCAGTGCGGTAATTCTGCACGCTGGGGTCTGTGAGGGGAGGGGGCCGCGCGGCTATGGTGCGCCTACACGGGCACGTAGCTGGAAACGGCGGATACAGCCAAGGCGATACCTACGGTCGCGGCTGGTCCCCTCCTACTCGGAGGCAGCCGGACCAAACGCATCGTCTCGATCCGGTTTATCGACGCGGTTTCGAATGGCTGTTCACCCAAAGCGAGAACTCCTCCCAGGCGACCCTGTTGGGACTCAAATTCTCGGAGCCAACCTTGCTCTCAAAGGCTCAGTTGACCGATCTAGCGACCGCAATCGCCAGAGACGAAATGGAATTCCGAGCGGTTCTTGAGCGAGCGAAACAAGTGCAGGCAGTGACGTCCGAAGGGGAACAGCCCGTGGTCTAACACGGCATGCAGCCGACCGCGGCGCGTGGCATCATGAACGTCGCTGCGGCTGATGCCCAGCGTTGGGACGACGAGGGCAACGACGAAAGCTAATGGCGTATACCGAAAGAATGTACGGGATCGTGATCGTAAGGCCGGGCGACGACAGGCGTCTCTTCGGTCGAGTGCGCCGATCGTCAAAGGGCGATGTGTACGCGATCTGGGCTGAAGACGAATCGCCTGGGAATCTGGCGAAGGGTTCGAACCCTCACGCCTCGCCAGAGGCATCCGATCCCAGATCGGGTGCGTCTACCGGATTCCGCCAC
>JANMDV010000115.1:0-5457 GCA_031376485.1 Actinomycetota bacterium | reverse complement strand
TCGTGTACCTGGGGGTGGGCATGGTGCTCGGCCCATGGGGAATCGGGCTGTTCGAATTCGGACCGATCTCCGATTCGGCGTTATTGGAACGCCTGACCGAAGCTGCTGTCGTCGTCTCGCTCTTCGGCGCAGGGCTCAGGCTGCGAATACCGATTCGGGATCGCGCCTGGTGGGTGCCGGTCCGCTTGGCGTTCGTCTCCATGGCACTGACCGTGGGGCTCATCGCCGTGCTCGGCTGGTGGCTTCTGGATCTGCCGTTCGGATTCGCTGTGCTCGTGGGAGCGGTCTTGGCCCCGACCGACCCCGTCCTGGCAGGAGAAGTACAGGTTTGCGACCCGTGGGACCGCGACCGGCTACGCACGGGGCTGACGGCCGAAGCGGGCCTCAACGACGGCAGCGCCTTCCCGTTTGTGTTGCTCGGCCTGGGGTTGATGGGTTTGCACGACCTGGGCCCGGGAGCCTCCCAATGGATCGCAGTCGACCTGATTGGAACGACGATCGGAGGTTTGGTGATCGGCGGGCTGCTGGCCACGGCAATCGGCCGCGCCGTGCTTCACCTGCGTCGTCGCTACGAACACGCTGTGGGTCTGGATGGTTTTCTGCTTTTGGGTGTGCTGGCCATCGCCTACGGCGGCGCCCAGGTTGCACACGCATCGGGCTTCCTCGCCGCGTTCGCAGCGGGCCTGGCACTGCGACGCATCGAACATCGCGAGCAGGGCGACCACCCCGATCAGGCAGAGCGGGCGCCCACCGACGACGCGGCAGCGACGCACCCTGAACAGGCTCCTGCCTACCTGGCGCATACCATGTTGACCCAGAACGAACAGCTCGAACGGATCGGCGAGCTCGGCTTGGTGGTGCTGACCGGCGCAATGCTGGCCGGAACCGGTCTCGCGTGGCAAGCGGCCCTAATCGTCCCCGCACTGATCTTCGTGGTCCGTCCGCTCAGCGTCATTCTCGGATTAATCGGAGCGGGTGTCAACACATCGCAACGCCGCTTGACCGCCTGGTTTGGGCTCCGCGGAGTGGGCTCGCTCTACTACCTTGCCTTCGCGATCGAACACGGTGTCGGCGGGGCCGACGCGGAGCTTCTGGCCAGCGTGACGCTCACCACCATCGTCGTCTCGATCGTCCTACACGGCATATCGGTAACTCCGGTGTTGAACCGATATCGTCGCCGGGCCGACGTGGTCACCGCCGAGGCCTGAGAGGGAGATGAGACTCGTCAGAGTCCCATCTCCCTGCGTCGCGGACGGGCGGCCACGCCTGATGTCGCCGGCTCGTGGTCACCCGGCGCCCGTCGTGGCACGGCGGACGATGAGGGCCATGCGACGCGCCGCCTCGTCCGCAATGGCGACGGCGATCCGACGCTGCCCCGCCCGTGTCGGATGGAACCCATCCAGGCGGCTGATCGATCTGCCGTCAGGTTGCGACGGCCCCAACACCATGGCCACGTCGACCAGGGATGCCGATGGGCATCCGTCCACCGCAGCCCGGATGGCATCCACGAGCGGCCGAGAAAATCCGCCGTGGGTCGCATCGGCAGCGTCGGCCAAATGGTACGTCGTGACGATGATCTGAGCTGACGGCGATCGCTCGCAAATCCACGCCAGGATGCTCCGGAGCCGATGCTCCATTCCACGGGCGGCTTCGACCGAGCCCTGCGGCTCGGGCACATACCGATCACGGACCGCCCGCTGGACGGTCTGGGACACGATCGCGCGCACGGGACGGAACACGGCAATCGCCGCGATGTAGCGGTACCACAGGGGGATAAGGTCGTTGGCGCCCAACGTCAAGGTGACGAGATCCGCGGGTTGGTCGAACCCGGACCGCAGAAGGTTGGTCGGGGCATCCTCGCGCCACAGGTGGTCCGTTCGTGTTCCCGAGCAGGTCAGGCGCATGTCGAGGTCGACGCGCTGCCCGAGGGCGTGCGACAACATCTGTGCTGCGGCCACGGGATAGGCGCCGGCCAGATCGTCGAACCAGCGCAACGGAATCCCTGCCACGCGGACGGCGCACCCGTCCCGGCGCCAGGGCCGCGGCCACGTCGTTTGGAAGCCACGCGCGATCGAGTCGCCGATCGCGACATACCGAACGGGACTGACGATCGCCGAATCGCCATCGACGACCGCGTCTGCCTGCGCGAGGGATGCCTGGTCCATAGAACGATCTTCTCCGTTGAGCTGGTGCCGTCGACCAACACGCGCGGTCGCTCACACGTCGCGTCGCCGAGCCGTGTCACCCTGGCAGATCGGCCAATTCCACGCCGCGCCCGTGAGTACGCGCTCGATCAACCCGGACTCGTGAGCAACGCTGAGGAATCGGCGTTTCAATGCGCGCGGATCGGGAACCAAGGTTTCATGATCATCGAACAGCTCCCGATCGCCTCAGCCGATGCAGCCCCAGCGTCGTCGGTCGTCCCCTGTCTCGACACGCGGCAGCTTGCAATCGGCAGCGATCTCAACGATGGATTGCGCAACGCCTGGCGGGCCTTTGTGGTGGTCGTCGCGGTCATGATCCTCGTCCACATGCTGCTGGCATGAACCGGGCAACCGCAGCGACGGCGATGCCACAACGCCCGGCGTCACGTCGCGCCGGGAATGACGCTGAGAAGCTGAGTGCCGCAACGCAGGATGTGGAGCTGCTCGCATCCCGATCGCCTTCCGACCGCGTCGACGGCGACGAAACCGACGAGGGTCTGCGGGCCGCGATCACCTCGTTCGAGCGGGGCACCGGGCATCTTGCACGTGACGGTTTCGGCCAGTTCTTGGACGATTTGCGGCACTACCCCCTGCTGCGTGCGACGGAGGAGGTCGCGCTCGCCAAACGAGTGGAGGCCGGCGACCGGGACGCCAAGGACCGCCTGACCAACGCGAACCTGCGGTTGGTGGTATCCATCGCGCGGCGCTACCAAGATCGGGGCGTTGCGCTGCCAGACCTGGTGCAAGAGGGGTCACTCGGCCTCATGCGGGCTGTCGAGAAGTTCGACTGGCGCCAGGGCTTTCGCTTCTCGACCTATGCCTCATGGTGGATCACCCAAGCAGTGACGCGGAGCATCGCCAACCACGGCCGCCCGATCCGTCTGCCGGTCCACTTGTCTGATCAAGCACACCGAATCGCCCGAGCGGAGGCGTACCTGGCAGAAGCCCACGGGGAGATCGTCACCGACACCGCCGTCGCCGAAGTCGCCCATGTGCCGTTGGACCGCGTACAGACGATTCGTCAGGCGGCACGCGTCGTGACGAGCTTGGACCGTCCACTCGGTGACGAGCCGGATGCAGCGACGCTCGGGGCGATCGTCGCGGCCGACGTCGACATCACAGAAGACCTCGATCGCGAGTGGCGATATGCAGCCCTGAAACGCGCGCTGCACGAGCTGTCACCCCGGCAGCGTGAGGTCATCGAGATGCGCTTCGGCACCGGTTCGCGCACGCCCATGACCTTGCGCGCGATCGGGCGGTGCTTGGGCATCTCGCAGGAGCGGGTCCGTCAAATAGAAGGCACTGCGCTCGCGACGCTGCAGGCGATGGACCAGCTCAGCACGTGGCGCGAGGCCAGCTGACAATGCGCGTGCCGGCCGGCCACGGGCCGAGCGGGGGCGAACCGGGTCGCGGTGGCCACGCCACAATGAAACGCGACGACCGGCAGGGCGGGATGACGATTTTGCCACCGTGCCGAGCGGCAGCCGACCCCGGCAATCTCAGGAACACGACCAGGCTCCCAGACGTCGCGAGGCCTCGTCCACGCGAATGATGGACGAGGACCTCGTCCTTCGTCTTCTTGAGGGCGACGAACGCGCCTTCGAGATGATCTATGACCGACATGGCGGCGTCGCGTGGTCGTTGGCCCGCCGTCTGCTGGGCGAACGCGGAGTGGCAGAGGAACTGGTGCAAGAGACGTTCTTGGCGGTCTGGAATCAGGCGGGGCAATATTCGTCCACCCGCGGCACCGTACGCACGTGGATCCTCGCGATCGTGCATCACCTCGCGGTCGACCGCCTGCGCCGACACGCCGCCGAGGCCCGCCGCCAAAAGGCCCTCGAGCACATCGCCGCCACTGCGCAGGACCTACCAGACGCGTCGGACGAGGCCATCGCGGGCATCACCGCCGGTGCGGTCAACGACGCGCTCGGGAGCGTCCCCGATCAGCAACTTCAGGTTCTGCGCCTCGCGTACTACGGCGGCCACACCCATCACGAAATCGCCGAGATGTTGTCGGTGCCGCTGGGGACCGTCAAGAGCCGCATGCGCCTGGGCTTGGATCGCGTGCGCAGTATCCTCGACCCGGAGGTGGTCGGCGTGTGACTGCCTGCTCGCGATCCCACAAATGCGCGACTGCAACACGCTAGGATGCCGCCGATACATAAGGTCCGCCCTGAGCCCCGCGGACGTCGACTCTGACGTTCACGATGTGGGGCCCTGGGGGGGACATGCCGAAAGCGGCGGATGATGAGAATCACCCGGAGACGGAGATCGCAAACGTGCGCATCCACCCGGACATCTTGTTACGGGCCGTGGACGAGCTCAACCGCCCGGACCTCGCCGAGGAGGAGATCACTGCGTCGGTCGCCCGGACCCTTGCGCGCGCGGCCGAGGTGTTCGGCGTAACCGGCGTCGGTTTGATGTTGACCGACCCGGCCGATCAGACGCTCCGGTATGTCGCCGCCACAGATGCGCTGGCCGCACGCCTCGAGGCCGCGCAGGAAGAGTCAGGTGAAGGCCCGTGTGTCGAGGCGTTCGTCCTGAACCGCACCGTCGCGACACCGGATGTGCGTGTCGACCCGCGATGGCCGACGCTGCAACGCATGCCCAACCTCGGCGACGTCGCCGCCGTGCTGGGCGTCCCGACGCGGCTGGGATCCGGGCCGATCGGCTCGTTGAACGCATACTCCAGCGAGCCGCGCATTTGGGACGAAAGTGAAATCGCGGCCATAGTCGCGTTCAACGAACTCCTCGAGTCACGCTTGGCCGCGGCGACTTGGGCACGCAGTCACGATCGCGCCAGCGTCCTTTGCGAGCAGCTCCAACACGCGCTCGACCAACGGGTCCCGATCGAGCGAGGAGTCGGATACATCATGGGTCGCTACGGGCTCGGTGCGGTGGCGGCGTTCCAGTTGATACGCAACTGCGCACGACGCCGCCGCCTCAAGGTCGCCGATGTGACCGCGGAGATCTTGGATGGCGTCGAGTTCGAGGAGATCACCCGGGGAATCTCGGCGCTGGGAGGCGAATCCGAGACGATGTGACGGGTGTCCCAGGTGTACCCGCGTGCGCGAAGAACTTAGGCCCGTGCGCATTCGAGCGTTGTCACACGTGACAGAACCTTGGCGCGGCCCGTTTGAGGCCGAGGTCCTTGCCGGCCCTGGCACAATCACCGCGATTGCCGGCCTGACGTTTCTGATATCGGATGAGCGCGGCAACGTCACCCCCGGCCCCGTCGGGCTGATCGTCCGAG
>JANMDV010000270.1:0-6561 GCA_031376485.1 Actinomycetota bacterium | reverse complement strand
CCCGCGCTGAACGGCACGCGCTCGGCACCCGGAGTCTTGACCACGGTGTAGTCGGGGCAGCGGACGAAGGTCGTCACGTCGGAGTGGTTGTTGTCGAGGTACTCCTCACCGATCAGCTTCGCGACACGTGCCGTGTTTGTGACGTCGCCGCAGGCCGTTGACGGAAGGGTGACAGGAGCACCGCCGGTCAGGGCGTACTGCCACACCTCGTTCTTCTCCAGGTACGCGTCGTCGTCACCTGTGACGACGCTCCTGAATGCGAGCTCGGCGTCGGTGACCATCGGGTCGGTCACGTGGATGTCCGCCCGTGCGATCGGCAGCGGGTGCCCGACGCTCGTGACGTTGACGGTGTAGGTGATCGTGTCGCCCTTCTCGACCTGCGAAGGACCGGATTTGTCGATCGCGATGTCAGGGACGCAGGTGACGGCGGTCGTCACAGTGCTCGTGTTGTTGGAGGTGTTGGTCTCATACGCGAGCGGCGTGACGATCGCGGTGTTGTCGATCGCAGCGCACGCATCTGCCGGGAGCGTCACCGCACCACCGGTCAGGGCGTAGCGCCACACCTCGTGCTTCTCGAGATACGCGTCGTCGTCACCGGTGACGACGCTCGCGAACACCAGCTCAGTCGTGCCTGCGACCTTCGGGTCGGTCACGTGAATGTCGGCCCGCGGAATCGACAACGGGTCGCCGACGTTCCTGACATCGACCATGTACGTGATCGTGTCGCCGAAGCCCACCGACTGTGGACCGGATTTGTCGATCGCGATGTCCGGGACACAGGCGACCGTCGTCGTCGCGGTGGCGTGACGTGCGATCTGCACGTACCCGTCATGGACCGTCGCCGAGACCATGTTCGAGATCTCGCCGCAACGGCCTGCGATCGGCTCGGACCCCGTGTAGGTCAAGACCTCGTCGATCTGGAACTTCGCCGGGTCATCGCCGGCGCCGAGCGACGAGCTCGGGCCCGAAAGCGTCACGGTCGTGTCCACCAGCGAGGGGGGCGCCAGGTTGACGTTGCCGGTGTTGGTCACAACCACCGACCAGGAGACCGAACCGGCGCTGTACGGGTAGCTCTCCGCGCCCGCGATCTTGTCGACCGTGTAGTCGGGACAGCGGACGAACGTCGTGACGGTCGAGCTGTTGTTCTGGGTGTTGGTCTCACCGGACAGCGCATCGACGATCGCGGTGTTGTCGAGGCTGCCGCACGTCGCGCCCTGGCGCGTGATCGGCGCACCGCCCACCAGACGGTACCGCCACACTTCGTCCTTCTCGAGGACCGTGTCGGCGTCGCCGCTGACCACGCTGAAGAACTCCAGATTCGCGGCGGTGACCTCCGGGTCGGTCACGCGGATGTCCGCCCGGACGATGCCGACAGGGTGGCCCACGTTCGTGACGTCCACGGTGTAGGTGATCGTGTCGTTCTTATCGACCTGCGCGGGCCCGGACTTCTCGATCGCGATGTCCGGGACGCACGTCACCGGGGTCGTCCGCGTGGCCTCGTTGTCCGCCGGGTTCGTGTCACCGCCGGTGACGGTCACCTTCGCCGAGTTGACGACGTCTGCGCAGGTGGTCGCCGTCTGAGTGACCTTCCTGCCGTAGGTATCCAGCGTGTACACCCAGCGCTCGTACTGTTCGAGCACATTGTCGCCGTCGTCGCCGGAGATCACGCCGAGGGAGCGCACCGGGACGAGTGGCGTGTCGGTGAGGCTGTCGTCGCTGACGGTGGTGTCGTTCACCGTCAGCTGGTTGGCCGCGATGGGCGAGCTTCCGGACCCGAGGAGGACCCGAACGCGATACGCGAGCGTCGCGTCGAACGGCACAGACGACGGGTTGAGCGAGTCCGACCCGTCGACGGCGACGACATCCTTCTCGATCGTGACGTCGCAGTTGCCGACGCTGATGGGCATCGGGCCCATCAGATCCTGCAGGGCGGAACCGAACGCGCCGCCCTCGCGACTGCGGATCGAAACCTGACCGAAGCTCAGGCACGTGTTCGCCGGGATACCGAGCGCGGACTGCAGGTTGATCGCCAGCTCGCCGAAGGTCTTGGCGCCGAGTGTCTGGTCGGGATTGGCGACGGTATCGAGGACATTCGTCTGGTTGTTCGCACCGATCGCCTGCGAGGCGTTGAGCGTTGTCCCGAGGTCCCAGCACGGCGCCGTTGCGCTGCCCGCGCACGTACCCGACGCGACCCACCGGTGACGCTTCAGCGTCGCGGCCAGATTGTTGCCCTGGAATTCGTAGACGATCAGCGCGTCATCGACCGTTCGGACTGACGTACCGTTCGCGTGTTTCGCCGTCGACTGGTTGAACTCGACGTGGTAGGCGACGGTGCCGTTGGCGGCCTGATTGCGCACGATTCCGAGACGGAAATACGGGAAGGCCACTTTGGTGTACGCCCGCAGGATGTCGGCCTTGGCGTTGGTGTTGTTGATGATCGCGAGGCCCCAGCTTGAGGCGGGGTTGTCCTCCTGGGCACCCGTCGTGAACGTGTTGTCCGCGCTGGAGGGGAGGTCGTTGAACACGCTCGGTGACGCGGCATTCCAGTCGTTCGCGCCGTTGACGGCAATAAGGTTGCCGTCGTCAGCCTCGAAGTTGTCACCGGAAAGCGGCGCGGCGGCGGCGAGTCCAGACAGGGCCAGACCGGCCAGCGAAGCGGCGACGAGCGCGCGCCGAACGAAGCGAAACCGAGTGTTCATGTCAACCAGTCCTTGGTTCAAGTCACGGAACGTACGGGCATTGAAGAGCTACGCCGCTGAGTTTGACCCCATCGGGCGCGCTGTCACAATCCCCCAAAAGTTCAGTCTTAATCCCCAAGTCCTATACCGCTGGGGAGGGCCTGGTCAGGCCCGAGCGTCGGCGGCGACGTCAGGCCGAGACCTTGCGCCTCACCTCGAGGCACGCAAAAAGCGCCCCCGATCGGAGGCGCTTTCCCCCCACGTCGGCGAGTGGTGTGACATCAAAATGGCGTGCCTGTCCCCGAACGAGAGCGAGCGAGGCTGTGGACGCACGTCGACGGAACACCGGGCATATTCGCGATACCGAGGACGCCGCATCGCGACGCTCGCAGCCGAGGAGACGCCACCGCTATTTCGATGTCACACCGCTAGGACACGTTGAGGCGGCGCAGCACGGTCGGCAGGACGCCGCCATTCTGGAGGTACGTCAGCTCGGTCGGCCCGTCGATGCGGGCAAGGGTGTGGAAGCTTCCTGTGGTGCCGTCCTCCCGGGTGTAGTCGACCGTCAGGGTCTGGCGCGGCGTAAGCGTCGTCAAGCCACTGATCGAGAAGATCTCTCGCCCGTTCAAGCCCAGCGACTCGGCGTTCTCACCAGGCAAAAACTGCAGGGGCAGCACACCCATGCCGACCAGGTTGCCGCGGTGAATCCGCTCGAACGACTGCGCGATGACGGCCTTGGCGCCGAGCAGCAACGTGCCCTTCGCCGCCCAGTCGCGACTGGAGCCCGTGCCGTACTCCTTGCCCGCCAGGATGATCAGCGGGACACCCTCGGCCTGGTAGCGCATCGCCGCGTCATAGATCGACGTCTCGTCGCCGGACGGCAGATGCACGGTCCAGTTGCCCTCCTTGCCGCCGGCCAAGCCGTTGCGCAGGCGGATGTTGCCGAACGTGCCGCGCATCATGACCTCGTGGTTGCCCCGACGCGATCCGAGGCTGTTGAAGTCGCGCGGCTCCACCCCGTGCTCGATCAGGTACTTGCCCGCCGGCGAGCTCGCGGGGATGCTGCCCGCAGGCGAGATGTGGTCGGTCGTGACCGAGTCGCCGAGCACCGCCAAGACGCGGGCGCCCACGATGTCGGTGACCTGGCCGGGGACGGCGGTGAGCCCGTCGAAGAACGGCGGCTTTTGGACGTAGGTCGAGGCCGGGTCCCACGCGTAGGTGTCACCGGTCGGGGCCGCCATCGTCTTCCAGTGCTCGTCGCCCTCGAAGACGCTTGCGTAGTTGGACGAGAACACGTCCGGGCCGATGGCCTCGCTCATAACCGCGTCGACTTCCTCGCGGCTGGGCCAGATGTCGGCGAGGTAGACGGGTTGGCCGTCGCTGCCGGTGCCGAGCGGCTCGCTTGTCAGGTCGATGTCGATGCGCCCGGCCAGTGCGAACGCGACGACGAGCGGTGGGGAAGCGAGATAGGCGGCCTTGACCTGGGCGTGGACCCGACCCTCGAAGTTGCGGTTGCCCGACAGCACAGCGGCGACGGTCAGGTTGTTCTGGTCGATCGCATCGGCGATGGGTTGGTCAAGCGGGCCCGAGTTGCCGATGCAGGTGGTGCAGCCGTAGCCGACCAGGTTGAACCCCAGCGCATCGAGCGCGTCGGTCAACCCTGCGTTCTCGATGTAGCTCGTCACCGCGCGGCTGCCGGGCGCGAAGCTGGTCTTGACGTGCGGCGGGGTGGTCAGGCCTTTGGCCACGGCCTTCTTGGCGAGCAGCCCCGCGCCGATCATGACCGACGGGTTGCTGGTGTTGGTGCAGCTCGTGATCGCGGCGATCGCGACCGAACCCGAGCCGACCGGGAACGTCTGGCCGTGATCGGTCACCGCGACGGTCGGGTAATGCGGACCGGCGCCGTTGGCCACGAGGTCTTCACCATAGTGCTCCCGGAACTCCACACCGACGTTCGGGAGGATGACGCGGTCCTGGGGACGACGGGGGCCCGCCATGCTCGGCACGACGTCACTCAGGTCGAGCGCGAGTTCCTCGTCGAAGTGCGGGGCAGGCGTGTCGTCGGTGCGAAACATGCCCTGCTCTTTTGCATACGCCTCGACCAGATCGATAACCGCTTTGGGACGGCCGGTCAACGTCAGGTACCGCAGGGTCTCGTCGTCGACTGGGAACATTCCGGCCGTCGCGCCGTACTCGGGCGCCATGTTGGCGATCGTGGCGCGGTCGGCGAGCGGCAAGGCCGAGAGACCCGCACCGTGGAACTCGACGAACTTGCCGACGACGCCGTGCGCGCGGAGCATCTCGGTGACGGTCAGCACCAAATCGGTTGCCGTCGCACCCGACTGCAGTTTGCCGGTCAGCTTGACGCCGACGACCACCGGGGTGGGGAGCGAGAGCGGCTGCCCCAGCATGACGGCCTCGGCCTCGATGCCGCCGACGCCGAAGCCCAGGACGCCCACGCCGTTGATCATCGTGGTGTGGGAGTCGGTGCCCACAAGCGTGTCCGGGAACGCGGCCAGCTCGCCGTTCTGCTCCCGAGCGATCACGACCGTCGCGAGGTACTCCAGGTTGACCTGATGCACGATGCCGGTGCCGGGTGGCACGACCCGGAAGTCGCGGAACGCCTGCTGCGCCCAGCGGAACACCGAGTACCGCTCGGCGTTGCGCTCGTACTCGAGCTCGACGTTCTGCTCAAAGGCGTCGGCGGTCCCGAACCGGTCGACCTGCACCGAGTGGTCGATGACCAGATCGACGGGAACGAGAGGGTTGATCTTGGACGGATCGCCACCCAGGGCCACCATGGCATCGCGCATCACGGCGAGGTCGACGACGCAAGGAACGCCAGTGAAGTCCTGCAGGACCACGCGCGCCGGCATGTACGGCACTTCGCCGGTCCCGCCCGAACCAGGCGTCCACGCGGCCAGTGCGCGGACGTCGTTCTGGGTCACAAACTCGCTCCCGCAGTTGCGCAGGACATTCTCCAGCAAGACCTTGACCGTGTACGGCATGTGGTCGAGGTCGGCTGCGCCGACGGCGTCGAGCCGCCAGATCGTGTGCGTCAGCCCCCCGGAATCGAGGGTGGCTCGCGCGCCGAACGGGTCAGTCTGGGTACTCATGCGGCTCCTGGTCATCGAGGTGGCGTCCATCCGGCAGCCTACCCCAGCCGCCTCTGCACCTATGCGCGCACGATGATCTTCCCACTCATCAGGGTCGGGTGGTATGTGCAGATGTAGTCCACCGTTCCCGGCGTATCGAATGCCACGACCTGGGTCTCCTGCGGGGCGATGGGCCGTGGCTTGATGCGCGTCGAACGAATCTCGCCTGCGGCGTCCGTGTCGGCGACGGTGTGGTCGATCTTACCGCGGTTGACGAACGTGACCTTCTGGCCGACCTGGACCGTCAGCGGGGACGGGGCGTAGGAGAAATCGCCCATGACGACAGTGGTGGAGCCCTCCTGCGTCGACGTGGTCGCAGGGGACGCGGTTGGGGGGGCGTCCGAAGACGTCCCCCCACAACCTGCCGCAATGATGGCCAGACCGATGGCCGGTATCAGTGCGCGACCGCGCATTACTTGACCATGAAGGTGGTCTCAGCGACCGGTCCGGCCTCGGAGTGATCGTTGTTGGCCAGGTACACCTTGAGCGTGTGCTCGCCGGCCGGGAGGGCCGAGTAGGTGATCTCCGGCGTGACGCTGGGCGAGTACTTGCCCTGTGTTCCGAGCTTGACGGCGAGCTCGCCGTTAGCGCCCGAGTACTTGGGCTGATCGAACTTGCCTTCGTCCATCTCGAAGTGCAGGTGGCCCTCACCGTCCACCGGCGGCTTGCCGACGTTGTCGGCGTTGATCGTGAAGTCGGCCAGGTTGACCTTGGCCATGACGGCTCCG
>JANMDV010000076.1:0-8594 GCA_031376485.1 Actinomycetota bacterium | reverse complement strand
ATTGATCCGAACCTTCAAAAGTCTATCGGCCCTTCGGACCGGAGCCTTGAGGACGCCGAGCGGAAACGATGTGCATGTAGAGGCGGTTCTTGACACGTGGTCGCAGGCCGCCGCGAGCCGGCGTTCACAAGATTGAGGTTTGGTCGACACCGTTCGTCGACCCATCCGCTGTGCGGGCTGCCTAGCGTCGCCCCGTACACACACTCACTTGGAGGGTACGGTGCAGCTCAAGAACGTTCTCGGAGGCCTCACGGCCGGCATCGCCGCCGTCGGGATCTCCGCAACCGCCGCGCTCGGCGGTTCGACGGTCGTCGACGGCCCCATGAAGTTCAACCCGCTCGCGGGTTCGGCGTACGGGCAGGAAAGCACGACCTGGAGCGAGCCGTTCGTCGTTCCGGCCGGGTTCACGCAGACGCTCGTCAAGGATGAATCGACGTTCGACATCTACGGTGGGGTTGACGACCTGACCGACATGAACACGGTCAACGAAACCGGTCGCCACGCCGGTCGATACCTGTATCGCACACACGAAGTTGCCTCGAACGGCGCCGTCTCGGTCGTCGATCTGAAGACCGGAGCCACCAGGATCCTCACCCAAAATGCCGGGTACAGGCGTCTGGACGGAATCCGCTGGACCCCCTGGGGCACGCTGTTGTTCGCTGAGGAAACCACGGGTGGGCGCGTGTTCGAGGCGTTCATCGACCCGAAGGACCCGACCAAGGCGACCGAGGTCAAGGAGCGTCGTGCGCTTGGCATCATGGCCCACGAAGGCATCGAGACCCTGCCCGACGGCACCGTCTACGTCATCGACGAGCTGACGGGCGGCGGGATCTTTAAGTTCGTGCCAGACGTTCGCGGCGACCTGTCCGAGGGTCAGCTCTACGCGATCAAGGCCGCGAACACCGATGGCACCGGAGCGTTCACCTGGATTTCGCTCGACCGTGCAGCGGTCAAGGTCGACGCACGGGCTGAGGCGAAGAAGAAGGGCGCCAGCGGGTACGAGCGTCCCGAGGACGTCGAGTTCATCGGCTCCACGCTGTACGTCGCGGTCACCGGAACCGACCGGGTCGTGCAGGTCGATCCCAAGGGTATGGTCGTGACGAACTTCGTCAAGGCCGGCGTCAACATCGGCGTCGAAAACACCACGGTGACGCCGAAGGTCACGGGCCTCAACAACCCGGACAACCTCGCTCAGGGTCCTGACGGCCGGCTCTGGATCGTCGAGGACAACGACTTCAGCGACATCTACGTCGCCGAGCGCGACAAGGACAAGGACGGCGTCGCCGACGCGACCTACCTGTTCGCGTCGCTCACGGACAAAGGCGCCGAGGGCAGCGGAATCTACTTCGGCAAGGACAGTCACACGCTGTTCGTCAACATCCAGCACCCGGACAAGCCGCTGGCTGACGGAACCTGGTCGATCACGCGCAGCGACGACGACTGATTCGTTGTCCGTCGCGCATTCACTGTGGGGAGCGGGACGTCTCGCTCCCCACACGCGAATGCCTGGCAGCTCGACCGGTCGATCGGTAGCGTGAACTCATGGCGGCACTCTTCGATCATTTGGCAGCGCTCGACGTCGAGGTCGATCACCTCGCACTGGAGCGGCTCGAGTTCGAGACGGTGCGGTGGGTGCGGGTTTCGACGGTCGTCGCGATCAGCGGCGGTGGTCACACAGGGCGCGGGGAGGACGTGTCCTACGCGACGCCCGATCAGGACGCCCACCAGCGTATGGACCTGCCCGCGCTTTCGGGGCGACGGACCTTGGCCGAGTGGAGCGCGATGCTCGACCAGATCAACCTGTTTCCGGTTCCGCCCTCGGTGCCCGAGGCGCGTGACTACCGCCGTTGGGCATACGAGAGCGCACTCCTTGACCTTGCTCTGCGCCAGCACGGATCGAACTTCGCGACCGCACTCGGACGTCAGGCGCGCCCGGTCCGATTCTGCGCGTCGCCCACCGGAGACCCGCACACGCTCCTGTCCCAGTACCCCGACCTCGAGCTCAAGATCGACGCCCACGTCGAGTGGAGTGCCGAGGACATGGCGCGTCTGGCCGCGACCGGCCGCGTGCGCGTCGTCGATCTGAAGGGTCACTACTCGGGTGACTGGAACCAACTGCCCGACGAACCCCTCGCGTTCTCGACCGCGGTGATCGATGCGTTTCCCGATGCCGTCATCGAGGACCCGATGCTCGGGGCGGTCATGGAACCGCTCATCACCGCCCACGCACACCGTATGTCGTTCGACGCGCCGGTGCATTCGTTGGCCGACCTCCTGCGTCTGCCCGAGACCGGGTGGTGCAACATCAAGCCGTCGCGCTTTGGCACCGTCGCGCGCCTGTTGGAATGCATCGACCATTGCGAGCGCGCAGGCATCCGGATGTACGGTGGCGGGCAGTTTGAGCTGGGACCCGGTCGGCGCCAGATTCAGGCGATCGCCGGGGTCCTCTCCCCCGACGGGCCCAACGACGTCGCGCCAGGGGGCTACAACGCCGCCCACCCAAGCGACGGGCTTCCCGCCAGCCCGCTTGCCGTCGGGGTCGGCGTCGGTCTGGATGGCAGCCTCGGCACGTGACCGACCCCGACGTCGTGGGAGCGGTTCGTCGGGTGTTTGAGGGTCAAACGCTGGATCTCTGACGGTGCGTTCGTCGCAACAAGGCGCACGAAGCGTTGACCCGTGACGGGCAGTCCTGTAGGAAACGCCTCTCACGTGCGCCATGCGGCGGCGGAGTACACAGGCGACGAGGGGGAACCGCAGCAGATGGAGCATTCGAGCACGCTCACGATTGGCGCGCCCAAAGAGGCGTTCCCCGGCGAGCGGCGTGTCGCGATCACGCCGACGGTGATCGCGGGGTACGCCAAGGCCGGATTCCGCGTGCTCGTCGAAGCCGGTGCGGGAGCGTCCGCCGGGTTCGCCGACAAGGCCTATACGGACCGGGGTGCCGAGATCGTCACGCGCGAGGTGGCGCTGGCCGCCGATGTTCTCGCGGTCGTGCGAGTACTCGACGGGGACCCGGCCAGCCCCGACCGGGAGCGCCTGCGGCCCGGACAGGTGGTGATCGGGATGGCAGCCCCGTTGGCAGCCCCGCAAGTCGCCGCCGCCGTCGCCGAACGCGGCGCCGTGTTGTTCGCGCTGGAACTCGTTCCGCGCACAAGCCGGGCCCAGAGCATGGACGTGCTCTCCTCGCAGGCGAACATCGCCGGTTACAAGGCGGTGCTCTTGGCCGCGGCACAGCTGCCGAAGATGGCTCCCATGTTGACGACGGCCGCCGGCACCATCGCCCCCGCCAAGGTGTTCATCATCGGCGCCGGCGTGGCCGGCTTGTCGGCGATCGCCACCGCACGCAGGCTGGGCGCCGTGGTCGAGGCCTATGACGTGCGAGCGGCAGTCAAGGAAGAGGTCCAAAGCCTTGGCGCGCGGTTCGTGGAGCTTCCACTCGAGACCGGTCAGGAGGGGAGCGGCTCGGGCGCCTACGCCACGCAGCTCTCCGACGAGCAGATCGCCAAGCAGCGCGAGCTGATGGCCAAGACGATCGCAGGTGCCGATGTCGTCATCACGACCGCGCAGGTCCAGGGCGCCAAAGCCCCGGTGCTCGTGACCAAGGAAATGGTCGCGGGAATGGCCCCCGGGTCTGTCATCGTCGATCTTGCGGCCGAGCAGGGGGGTAACTGCGAGGGCTCTGTCGCGGGAGAGACCGTCGATGTCGGCGGGGTGAGCATCATCGGCCCGACGAACGTGCCGGGCACCGTGCCGCATGACGCCAGCCTGACGTACGCAAAGAACATCGCGAACTTCGTCGCGCTGATCGTGGCCGACAAGGCCCTGCACCTGGACGTAGACGACGTGATCGTCCAAGAGACCGTCACAACGCACGACGGCCAGATCGTCCACGCACGTGTACGTGAGGCGCTCGGACTCGCTCCGCTCCCCGCACCGCCATCAGATCCGTCACCCCCCGCCGACGCGAGCCAGGAGGCTGTCACCTAATGCTCAGCAACGAGGTCATCATTACGAGCCTCTTCATCTTCGCCCTGGCCGGATTCCTCGGGCTCGAGGTCATCCGCCGGGTGCCGAAGTTGCTGCACACCCCGCTGATGGCGCTGACAAATGCGCTGTCTGCGATTTCGCTGGTCGGCTCGATGCTGATCCTGGGTGAGGCCCACACCACGTACTCCAAGATCATGGGCTTCGTCGCCGTGGTCGCCGCCACCATCAACGTGGTCGGCGGGTTCTTGATCACGGACAAGATGCTGAAGATGTTCAAGAAGCGCGAGCCCGCCAAGGCGAAGGTCGAGGTCGGTCAATGAGAAACGACCTCATCCAGCTCGCGTACCTCGCTGCGGCGATCGGGTTCGGCCTCTCGCTCAAATGGATGTCGTCGGCGCCGACGGCCCGGCGCGGCGTCTTCGCGGGTGAGGCGGCGTTTGTCCTCGCAGTCGTCGCGACGCTGTTCCTCGACGGCCTGACCGGCGAGGGGTACGCGCTGATCGCAGCCGCGCTCCTGATCGGCTCGGCCATCGGCGTGCCGCTCGGCCTCAAGGTCCCCATGACGGCGATGCCGCAGAGGATCGCCCTGTCGCACTCGTTCGGCGCGCTCGCGGCCGGCCTGGTGGGCATCGCCCACTACTACCTGGAACGCGCGAATGTCGGCAAGTTCGAGATGGCAGTCCTCGGTTTCGAGATCATCCTTGGTTGCCTGGTGTTCACGGGGAGCCTGATGGCCGCCGGCAAACTGCAGGAGATCCTGCCGCAGCGGCCGATCACGTTCAAAGGCCAGAACTTCGTCAACTTCGCTGTGCTCGGCGCCGCGGCAGTCCTCGTAATCTTGCTTGTGCTCGATCCCTCCCGCACCGCGCTCATCCCGCCGATCATCGTGCTCTCGCTCGCGTTCGGCGTGTTCCTGATCGTTCCCATCGGTGGCGCAGACATGCCGACGGTCATTGCGCTCCTCAACAGCTACGCCGGCATCTCGGCGGCGGCCCTGGGCATCGTGCTCGACAACAAGCTCCTGATCGTGGCGGGCGCACTTGACGGAATGTCGGGCCTGATCCTCGCGCTCATCATGTGTCGCGCGATGAACCGATCGTTTCGCAACGTGATGTTCGGCGCGTTCGGGCAACTTCAGGAGTCCGCGCCGGGCGATGGAGGCGAGGTCGGTAACGTCCGCTCGGCGTCGTTCGACGAGGCTGCCGAGATTCTCAAGGCGTCACGCTCGGTCGTGATCGTTCCCGGCTACGGAATGGCGGTGGCTCAGGCCCAGCACAAGGTGCGGGAGTTCGCCGACGCGCTCGAGGCTGAGGGCGTCGACGTGCGCTACGCCATCCACCCGGTCGCCGGGCGCATGCCGGGCCACATGAACGTGCTCCTGGCCGAGGCCAACGTCCCGTACGACAAGCTCCTGGACATGGACGAGATCAACTCGGAGTTCCCCCAGGTGGACGTCGTGCTGGTGCTCGGCGCCAACGACGTGGTCAACCCGGCGGCACGGCACAACAAGTCCAGCCCGATCTACGGCATGCCCATCCTCAACGTCGACCAGGCCGCCTGCGTGATGGTCATCAAGCGCAGTATGCGCCCAGGTTTCGCAGGCATCGAGAACGAACTCTTCTACGATCCCAAGACGTTGATGGTCTTCGGCGACGCCAAGCACGTCGTCGGTGAGCTGACCACCGAAGTCACCGGCCAGCGGGACGCGATCTCGATTTAGGGTTCGCGCAAAAAGTAACTGCTGGGCCGGATGGCGAGTGAGAACCGAGTGAGGCGGTGTCGCCGAGCCTCGTCGCGACTGGTGGTAACGGCGATCTCGGCGACGCCGTGTCGCGACGGTTTGCAGCCGCCAACGGTTCAGTAGTTTTTTGCGCGGCCCCTTAGTAGTTCCGGTCCTCGACTGTTTCGACGATCCTCACGCGGGGTGCGCCGATGAGCGCGGGAGCGTCGCGTCGCGCGCTCCAGAGATCAACGAGCGCGGCGTGACAGGTCTCCGCTTCTCTCGTCGTGTCGAACTCGAGCTCGACCACGACGTAATTGGGGTCGTCGGTGGGGCGGGAGACGCGATGGCGGCGGACGCCCAATGCCCGTCGGTCGATCGGATCACGATCGAACGCCGCCTTCCACAAATCAAAGTCTTTGATGGCGTGCTCAAGCTGCAGGATCGGCATGCGTCCCTCCCGTGGCTTTATTAGATACATCGCAGGTGTAATGAATACTGCGGTAGATTAGTCAAATGGCAGAGCCTGTCAAGCCCCGGCGGCGGTATGACTCCCCGCGGCGGCGTGAGCAGGCCGCAGCGACGCACCAGCAGATCCTTCGTGCAGCCCAGCGGCTGCTCGAACGCGATGGCTACGCAGCGACCTCAATGGCTGCGATCGCGGGCGATGCGGGCGTGTCACTGAAGACCGTCTACCTGGCCTTCGAGACCAAGGCAAGACTTGTCCGCGCGCTCTGGCACCTGCTGCTCCGCGGCGATGACGACTGCGTCCCGGTCGGCGAGCAGTCATGGTTCCGCGAGGTTCTCGACGAGCCCGACCCGGCGCGGCAGCTGCGCCTCAATATGCGTAACTCACGCACCGTCAAGGTTCGGGCGGGTGCCCTGATGGAGGTGATCCGCAGCGCAGCGTCCGCCGAGCCCGAGCTTGGCGCGCTGTGGAAGCGCATTGAGACCGAGTTCTATGACAATCAACGCGCGGTCGTGGAGTCGCTCGCGGACAAGCGCGCTCTGAGAGCCGGTCTCGATGTGACGGCTGCCACCGACATTCTTTGGGCGCTCAACCACCCGAGCATCTACGGGCTGCTCGCGGGCGAACGCGGATGGACGCCTGGTCGCTACGAAAGTTGGTTGAGCAAACTGCTCTGCGAACAGCTCCTCAGCGCGAAGTTCCGGGAGCCCACGACCCGCTTGTAGCCCGCCAATGCGAACGAAAATGCTCCGTGCGTGTTCACCGAGATTGCAGGGCGTCCAGGCCGATTCCGAGGGCGACCAGGAGGCGGCGGTCGATCCGGTGTTGCGGGTCGTCGATGTGCAGACGGTACCGGTCGCGGATGCCGGTCTTGCGGGAGTGTCGGCCGACGGCGGCGTCACCGTCGAGGATGTCGAAGTGGTACGGAATCGGGATGAGGTCGAGCAGCAGCGAGACGATGCCGCCGATCAGCGGAATGGCTTGGAGCAGGTTCTGCACGCGGCGAAACACCGCGACGGGGACGCTGCTTTCACGGACGACCGCCAGCTCTTGGTCGTCTGCGCCCACGAGGACCCACGTCGTGATGAGGAGCGACGCCTTGGCCCGGCGTTGCAGCGCGCCGACGACGGTTCCGTCGGGCGTCGTGACGATGTACCGCCCGCCGATGTCGACCACCCGCCGAGCCTTGATGCGCAGAATCTCTTCGCTCATCGTGTCGTCGGAGAAGACGAGCAGGTCTTCCTTGAGCGCAAACGGCTTCTGGCGGCAGAAGGCCAGCAGGGGTCCGGGTGCAAACGCCGCGTCAGCGGCCTCGTATACGAAGTACCGGTTGACGAACAGCGTGAACGGCTGGTCGACGATGAACACGTCATGGTCAAATCGCGGATCGACGCCTGTCGGTGAGGAAATTATCATCGTCTCAGCATGCCACGGGTGAGCCCGTCCACCCACAGCGAAGGGCGGATCGCAGGCTCAGCTCGTCGGCGTGGCGCAGACGTGACCCGACATGGCGCCCTCCAGGCCCCGCTTCGAAATCGTGGTCACCGCGTAACAGCGCTGGTTTGTGCCCTCGTCTCCCGTCGGCCAGGGCCAGTAATCCGGGGCATCGACGATGCCGAGCCGTCCCGGCTCGAGCTGACCGACGGCCGACGGGAGGACCACCGCGAGGTGGTACAAGATGCCGTCTCCCTTGACGCGGTACACGCGGTAGAAGGCAACGGCCGCGCCCGTGGCGATCGGGATCCAGGTGACAGTCACCTCGCCGCTGCCTCCTCCGCCGTTGGCCGTGAGCCCGGAGGGCGCCGGCGGTGGTTTGCAACAGCATCCATTTTTTGTGAAGTCTTTGAGCCGCCTCAGAACGTCGGTTCGGGTACTCATCCCTCATCCTCCCACGCATTAGGTTCGCGCAAAAAAATAACTGCTGGGCCGGATGGCGAGCGAAACGGCCCGGAGCGGGGCTCGCCCCCGGCGGCTGGAAACACGAACCGCAGGACGGCTATTTCCGAAGCAAAACCGAGTGAGACGGTGTCGCCGAGCCTCGTCGCTACTGGTGGTAACGGCGATCCCGGCGACGCCGTATCGCGACGGTTTGCAGCCGCCAAACGGTGCAGGTGTTTTTTGCGCGAACCCTGAGTGCAGTCCGGTGACCGTATCCGATGCGGCGTGCGCGACCCTTCGGCGCGTCTGCCGTGCGTCTAGGCTCGTCGTCCACGACGAACGGGGGGACGACGGATGCGGGTGGGGATCATCGGCGCGGGGCTTTCGGGTCTGGCCGCGGCGCGGGATTTGATCGGCTTGGGGTATGAGGTCGTCGTGATCGAGAAGAGCCGGGGTGTCGGTGGTCGCCTGGCCGCTCGCCGTATCGAGGGAACGGTGGTGGACCACGGTGCGCCCCTGATCGAGTGCGTCCCGGGGAGC
>JANMDV010000075.1:0-3613 GCA_031376485.1 Actinomycetota bacterium | reverse complement strand
TACGACGCGATCCTGGCGGCGCCCGTGGACTGCGAGGAACTTGTCACCGGCGAAGTGTTGTGGGTCTCCGTGCGCGCCGGGGTCTACGGTTCGATCCCGCTCGTGGTGGCGATGATGTTCGGCTTGGACCCGAGTTGGGGCATGTTGACCGTGCCGCTGATCGGCGTGGTCACCGGCTTCGGCTGGGCGGCGTTCGGCGTGTTGGTGTCAGCGATCCTCAAGTCGATCGACCACTTCTCATACGTCACCAGCACCGTCGTGACCCCGGTGTTCCTCGTCGCCGGCACGTACTTCCCGCTCGACGGCCTGCCCGAGTGGGCGCAGGTCGCCGGGCAGTTCAACCCGCTGTACCACTGCGTCGAACTCGTGCGTCACGCGTCGTTCGGCTGGGAGGGGTGGATCGACCTGGGCCACCTTGGCGCGCTGGTTGCGTTCGGCCTCCTGATGTGGCGCCTGGCCATCTGGCGCACGACGGTCCGCCTGATCGCTTAAGGGCCCGTGTCAATGAAAACTCCCTTGCCGGACGGCGAGCGACAGCCGAGCAGTACTGTGCTGGCGAGCCTCGTCGCTACTGGTGGCAAGGGCGATCTCGCCAGTGCCGTAGTGCGACGGTTTGCAGCCGCCGAACGGTGAGGTAGTCATGACACGGGCCCAAGGCCGTGACCAGCAAGCGCCTACACGGTGTGGCGACTTCGGGCTTCCGCTATGCGGCGAGCAGGCGTTCGGTCAGCTCTTCGAGGGGTTCGGGTCGGCCGTTGACGTTCCAGATGACCTCGCACAGTGTCTCGTAGCGTAACCGGTCGGCTTCGCGTTGAGCCTTCGTCTTCTTCTTCGGCTTGCCGGTCGCGGTGACCGTCGCGTCCGTCAGGACCGCGGTGCGCACACCGTCGAGCATCCAGTGAACCGTGTTGATCGGGTCATACATCGCGGTGACGCTCATTGACGCTCCTTCGGTGATCTCGTCTGTTTCTTCGTCCCCACGGTAGCCCGCGGGCGCCCCCTGCGTCGTTGGCCCTCCGGCGTGATTGTGCGCACGCCGTCTCGTTCGCATGTCCATCTCTCGTAAGGCCGAGCCCGATCCATCGGTCCCGCCGGCGCCGTGTATTCGCCTTGCGGGTGCGGGTACCTGCTCCCGGGGCGGTCGGCTCCGGGTCGACTGCGACCGCCGTTTCGCCCAACCTGTCGTAGTGTCCGCGAAGGGTTCGCGCAAGAACGAAGCGAGTGCGCGACTCATGCGCGAAAGGAGAGGAGACTCGATGCGCATGTACGGCGAACTGGCGGAGTGGTTTCACCTGTTGAGCCCCCCGCAGGAATACGCAGAGGAAGCCGCCGACTACGCATCGTTTCTCGTCGATGCGTGTCCCGACGCGACGACCCTGCTCGAATTGGGCAGCGGCGGCGGCAACACGGCCTCCTACCTCAAACGACGATTCGCATGCACGTTGACCGACCTGTCATCCGAAATGTTGGCATTGAGCAGTGGGATCAATCCCGAGTGCGAGCACATTCACGGTGACATGCGGACGATGCAGCTCGGGCGACAGTTCGACGCCGTGTTCGTCCACGACGCCATCGTTTCCATGCTGACCCGAGCGGACCTCTGGGCGGCGATCGAGACGGCATACGTCCACACCCGTGTCGGTGGCGTCGCGCTGTTTGTGCCGGACTGCGTCCGGGAGACGTTCGTGGCGAGCACCGATCACGGTGGGAATGACGACCTCCACGGGCGCGGTGTGCGCTACGTGGAGTGGGTCCACGAGCCCGCGCCCGACGCCACGACCTATGTCGTCGACTATGCCCTACTGCTCCGAGAGCCCGATGGCGAGGTTCGCACGGTGCATGACCGGCACACCGAGGGGCTGTTCTCGCGCACCGAGTGGCGAACCCTTCTGAAGGAGGCGGGTTTCGAGGTCTCCGAGCCCGAGCTGAACCCGCTCATCCACGAAGAGCAGGTCGCATTCGTGTGTCGACGACCGCCGACGTGAGCCCGCCGACCCGAAGGATTCTCCGGGTCGGCGATCTGACAATCCAACGTCAGACGTTGCGTATCAAGGTGGCCGCAGCATCGAGCGGACGGGACTTAAAACGCGCCAGAGCCTGACTGCGTCATCCGATATCCGCATCGAGGGCCGCCGGTCGTCCATGCCGATTCTCGCCCCATGCCGATCCTCGCCCCGAACCGAGATCGTGGATGACTACGCCCGCGTGCTGCCCCACTCGTCGTCGTGGACGAGGGACTTCCACGACTTGAAGTTGCGCTGGAGCGCAGGTGCGAGGCCTTCGGGCCACGCTTGCGGGTAGCCGAGCGGCGAGACGATGACCGGGTCGACGTCGGCCGGTAGACCCAGGATCTCGCGCAGCCGGTCCTTCTCGAACCGCTGAAACGCCGTCGTCGGGACGGTGCCGAGGCCCTCGGCGCGCGCCGCCAGCATCAGGTTCTCGAACGCGAACGACACGGAGATCAGGTCGTCCAGATGCCCGCCCGCCTGCATCCGCTCGGGATAGTTGTTGCGCGGGACGAGTAGGCCGATCAACCAGACCGGCGCGATGCGGTAGGTCGCAAGGATCTGCTCGGCATAGTCGCGCCCCCACTGGGCGTGCTCCTCGTCGGTCACGCCGTCCTTCTTGGGCCTCATGATCGAGAAGTAGGTCGCGCCGCCGTCGATCACAAGGTCTGCGACCTGGCGCCGTCGTTCCGCATCGCGCACGACCATCATGCTCCACGCCTGCGCCCCGCTGCCGGTCGGTGCGCGCAGGGCCAGCCTGAGCAGCGGATCGAGTACCTCGTCGGGCACGGGCGTGTCGGTGTAGGTACGGACTGCGCGGCGCTTACGGATCGCTTCGGTGACGTCCATCGGGTCCTTCCCGGTCTGGGGCGTAGGACGACAACCTACGTGACCGGGCCACGGCCCTGGGCGTCAGGGTTCGCGCAAAAATAACTGCTGGGCTGGATGGCGAGCGAAACGGCCCGGAGCGGGGCTCGCCCCCGGCGGCTGGAAATACGAACCGCAGGACGGCTATTTCCGAAGCAAAACCGAGTGAGGCGGTGTCGCCGAGCCTCGTCGCGACTGGTGGTAACGGCGATCCCGGCGACGCCGTATCGCCACGGTTTGCAGCCGCCAGACGGTGCAGGTATTTTTGCGCGAACCCTGAGTGCATTCCGGCGAACGTACCCGATGCGGCGTGCGCGACCCTTCGGCGCGTCTGCCGTGCGCTCAACGAATGTCTCGTGGTGTGACATCAAAATGGCGTGCCTGTATCCCTGAGCGAGAGCGAGCGAGGCGGTGGACGCAGGTCATCGGGAATATCGGGCATATTCGCGATACCGAGGACGCCGCATCGCGACGCTCGCAGTCGGGGAGACACCACCGCTCGTTCGATGTCGCACCACTAGGCTCGTCGTCCACGACGAACGGGGGGACGACGGATGCGGGTGGGGATCATCGGCGCGGGGCTTTCGGGTCTGGCCGCAGCGCGGGATTTGATCGGCTTGGGGTATGAGGTCGTCGTGATCGAGAAGAGCCGGGGTGTCGGTGGTCGCCTGGCCGCTCGCCGTATCGAGGGAACGGTGGTGGACCACGGTGCGCCCCTGATCGAGTGCGTCCCGGGGAGC
>JANMDV010000073.1:0-10875 GCA_031376485.1 Actinomycetota bacterium | reverse complement strand
CCCGCGATAGCGGTTCGCTGCTCGTCGCAACGCAGTTCTCGCTGATCTCGGCGGGCACCGAGCGTGCGGTGCTCGAACTCGGCCGTGGCTCTCTGGTGTCCAAGGCGCGGGCGCGGCCCGACCTCGTCAAGAAGATGGTCGAATCCGTCAAGGCGGAGGGGCTTGCGACGACCTACGCCAAGGTCAGAGGCCGGCTCGGTGAGCCAAATGCGCTCGGCTACAGCCTGGCGGGCGTGGTCCTCGAGGCCGGCGACGACGCGCCCGCCGCTCCTGGAGATCTCGTCGCCTGTGCCGGTGTCGGGTACGCGTCGCATGCCGAGATCGTCTCGGTCCCTCGCCTGCTCTGCGCACGCGTACCGACTGGAGTCGCGCCCGAGGATGCCGCCTATTCCACGGTCGCTTCGATTGCGCTCCACGGCTTTCGCCTTGGGGGAGTCGCGCTGGGCGACGTGGTCGCGGTCATCGGCCTGGGCCTCGTCGGTCAGATCACACTCGAACTCGTCCGGGCGGCGGGATGCGTGCCCATCGGCGTCGACCCCGACCCGTCACGCGTGCAGCTCGCCCGCGATCTCGGGATTTTCGCGACCACCGACCCCGCCGATCTCGAGGCCGAGGCACTTCGATTGACGAGTGGCCGCGGGGCTGACGCGGTGCTCGTCACCGCAGCCAGCAAGAGTTCGGCCCCGCTTGCGACGGCCACCGCGGTTGCGCGGGAGCGCGCGGTCGTCTGCATCGTGGGCGATGTGACGATCGAGTCCCCCAGGGCTCCTCTGTTCGGCAAGGAACTGCAGCTCGTCGTCTCGCGTTCGTACGGACCCGGGCGGTACGACCCCACATACGAGGAACACGGCATCGACTACCCCGCCGGCTACGTCCGCTGGACCGAGGGGCGCAATCTCGAAGAGGTGCTCCGTCTGATGGCCACCGGGCAGCTGCGTCCATCCCGGCTCACGACCCATACCTTCGACTTTGAGGATGGACCCAAGGCGTACGGGGTGCTGGGCGGCGGCGAACCGTCGATTGGGATCTTGCTCCGGTATGCAGGCCGCACCGACGCGGGCGAGCGAGTTGTTCGTCTGCCGGCTCGGGCGGCCCGCCCTGTCGGGGGTGATCGCCTGCGAATCGGCGTCCTTGGCGCCGGCGCGTTTGCCCGCGGCGTGCTGCTGCCGGCGCTTGCTGATCATGCCGACGTCGTCAGCGTTGCGAACGCGACAGGCGTGTCGGCCCGCGCGGCGGCGCTCCGTCTTGGGGCGGGTGTTGCTGCAACGGACCCGGACGCGGTCCTCGCGTCGCCCGATGTGGATGCCGTCCTGATCGCGACCCGCCATGACACGCACGCCGACTACGTGGTGCGCGCGCTCGAGGCCGGAAAGCACGTGTTCGTCGAAAAGCCCCTTGCGCTCAGCGAGGAGGAACTCGCGCGGGTCGAGGCGGCATACGACGGGCGCGGGATCCTGATGGTCGGCTTCAACCGTCGGTTCGCTCCGTTCGCGGTCAAGGTGCGTGATGTGCTCGGCAACCGTGGCCCGATGGTGATCACCTACCGCGTCAGTGCCGGTCGCCTGCCGCGAGATCATTGGACGCACGATCCCGTGGTCGGAGGGGGCAGGATCGTGGGCGAGGTCTGTCACTTCGTCGATCTCGCCTCATACCTGTGCGGCGGCGCTCCGACCGCGGTCAGCGCGGCAGCGGTCGGTGGCGGTGCGGAACCGCGCGAGGACAACGTGACCGCGACGCTCTCGTTCGCAGATGGTTCTGTTGCGACGATCATCTATGTCGCGCTCGGTGATCCGAGCATGCCGAAGGAACGCGTCGAGGTTCTGGGCGAGGCCGGTGCCGCGGTGATCGACGACTTCCGTGAACTCCAGATCTTCCGTGGCGGCAAAACCGAGGTGGTCAAGGGTAAACGCGACAAGGGACACACAGCCGAGATGCTGGCGTTCGCCCAGGCATGCCGCACGGGGCGTCAACCATGGCCGTTCGAAGAGATGGTCGGCGTGATGCGAGCGACCTTCGCCATCCGTGACGGAGTCGGGCGGCAGCGCTGAGAATTCTTGTCGTCTCGCAGTATTTCCCCCCGGAGGTCGGCGCCACCCAGAATCGTCTCGGGACTTTTGTCGATGGACTCGTTGCCCGAGGTCACGACGTGACCGTGATCTGTGAGCAGCCGAACCATCCCGGGGGTGTGTTTCACGACGGCTTCGGGTCGCGACCGCGCATCACCGAGCGTCGTGGACGGCGCACGATTCGCCGGCTGTGGGTGGCGGCGTCGCCTCGCAAAACGACGGCCCGGCGGCTCGCGTTCTATGGCACGTTCGCCATCGGGGCCTGGTTGTCGACGGCGTTTGGACGCAGGCACGATGTGGTGTTTGCCTCCTCACCTCCGCTGCCGGGCCCGCTTGGGGTCGCGATGGCGGCGCGGATGCGACGGATGCCCTACGTACTCGACGTCCGTGATCTTTGGCCCGCTGCGGCAGAGGCGCTGGGTGAGCTGTCGAACACACGGATCATTCGTGTCCTTGAGCGGGGCGAGCGGTGGTTGTACCGCCATGCGGCGGCGGTGACAGCCACCACGCGACCATTCTGCACCCACATCGATGCAGTCGTTGGTTCGTCTCGCGCCGTCCATCTCCCCAACGGCGCGCTTGACGAGCTAATCGCCCGACCCGACGCGCCGCCCCCCGCAGACGGTCCGTTCGTCGTCGGGTATGTCGGCAATCTCGGCATCGCTCAGGGTCTTGAGGCTCTGTACACCGCTGCAGAGCTTCTTCGGGACGAACCGATACGCTTCCTCGTCGTGGGAGACGGCCCGCTATCCCAAACGCTTCAGCGACGCGCAGCGCACCTCGGCAATGTCGAGATGCGCGGCCCGGTGCCGACCGCAGACATCGGACCGGTGCTGGAGTCCTGCCACGCGCTGCTCGTTCCGCTCCGATCCCACAAGGTGCTTGAGAGCTTCGTGCCCTCCAAGCTCTACGACGCGATGGCGGTTGGCAGACCCGCGATCGTGGCGGCTGCGGGTGAGCCGGCTGCCCTGGTGATGGAAAGTGGTGCTGGAGTCGTCGTTCCGCCCGAGGATGGCCCGGCCCTCGCGGCCGCGATCCACAGTCTCGCCGGTGACCGTGACTCAGCTGCGGCCATGGGGACGGCCGGTCGCCGCGCCGCCCGCGGTCATGCCCGGTCATTGCAAATCGAGCGCCTCGAGTCCGTCCTCATCGAAGCGGCGGCCTAGACCATGTGCGGAATCGTCGGCGTGTTCTCGCGTGACGGCGCGCCGCTTGAGGTCGAGCCGATCGTCAAGATGCGCGACACAATGGTCCACCGCGGACCGGACGATGCCGGGATGTGGCGTCGGGATGGCCGTGGCGACGTCGTGTTCGGGCATCGGCGCCTGGCGATCGTCGACCTGTCGCCCCTGGGACGCGGACCCATGGACAACGAGGACGGGACCGTATGGGTC
Source organism: Actinomycetota bacterium (assembly GCA_031376485.1). GTDB lineage: Bacteria > Actinomycetota > Thermoleophilia > Miltoncostaeales > Miltoncostaeaceae > CALMEC01. Next base: position 7,415 of record JANMDV010000073.1, on the reverse strand, counting down.
ACGTTCAACGGCGAGATCTACAACCACGAAGCTCTCAGGAGGGACCTCGAGGCGCGAGGACATCGCTTCCGCTCCCGCTGCGACACCGAGGTGCTCGTCCACCTGTACGAGGAGCACGGCCCGGCGATGGTCGACTACCTCATCGGCATGTTCGCGTTTGCCATCTGGGACGAGAAGAACCAGGAGGTGTTCGTCGCTCGGGATCGGCTCGGCATCAAACCGCTCTACTGGCTCGACGACGGCCAGAACTTCGTCTTCGCATCCGAGATCAAGGCGCTGCTTCCAATGCTGCGCCACCGGGAGATCGACCCGACGGCGCTGGCCCACTACTTGACCTTCGTCGCGGTGCCGCCTCCCCGCACCCTGTTCGAGGGCATCTCGAAGCTCGCGCCCGCGACGACGATGCGGATCACCCGGGACGGAGTCCAGGAACCTCGCCAGTACTGGGACCCCATCGGCAACCGATCCGACTTCGAAGGTTCGTCTCAGGAGTGGGAGGAGGAGCTGCGGAGTCGGCTCGAGACCTCGATCGACCGGCGGATGATGAGCGATGTGCCGGTTGGCGTCTTTCTGTCGGGCGGTGTCGACTCATCGACCAACGTCGCGTTGATGAGCCAGTTGGTCGACCACCCGATCAACACGTTCAGCATCGGGTTCGACGGCGAGGACCGCTACAACGAGTTCGAATGGGCCAGGCAAATCGCTACGCAGTTCGGGACCAATCACCACGAGACCAAGATCGGCGCGAGCGACCTGTGGGACTTCCTGCCGGACTTGGTATTCCACCAGGATGAGCCGATCGCCGACCCGGTCTGCGTGCCCTTGTACTTCGTCTCGAAGCTTGCAAAGGACAACGGCGTCACGGTCGTCCATGTCGGCGAGGGTGCTGACGAGCTGCTCTCCGGCTATCCGACCTATGTACAAGCGCACGCCATCGCGACCGGCCACTGGCGCCGATTCCGATCCCTCCCCAGTCCCATACGACGGATCGCTGCAGCAGCGGGGGGCCGTCTCCTGGCGAATCGTCCCGGCTACGAACTTCACCGCGAGGTACTCTTGCGCGGGGCCCAGAAGGATGGGCAGTTGTGGTGGGGAGGCGCAGTTGCATTCTATGAGGCCGGCTTCGATCGCATCACGACTCCCGAGCTGCGGCGCCAGATCAGTGGAGAACGACCCAGGGATGTCGTGGCTGGGATCACGGCTGATGCGAACAGATATGGAGCCCGGGACGAACTCGATCACCTGATCTACCAGGATCTGCGACTCCGCCTGCCCGAACTGCTCCTGATGCGTGTGGACAAGCTGACGATGGCGAACTCCATCGAGGCCCGTGTCCCGTTCCTCGACCACCAACTCGTCGAGCTTGCGATGGCCATGCCCGCGGACGAGAAGATCCGGGACGGCATCGGGAAGCACGTCCTGAAGCGAGCGATGGCTGATGTGCTGCCCCACGACCTTCTGTGGCGTCCCAAACAGGGCTTCGGCACCCCCGTCTCGGAGTGGTTTCGGGGTGAGCTCGCCGACCAGCTCACTGCGCGACTCAAGTCGTCCGCGATCAACGAGTTGGGATTCATCAACAGGGACGTGGTGGAGCAGACCCTCGCGTTGCACCGGAGCGGTCGGGCGGAGCGTTCGTTCCAGCTGTGGAATATCCTCAACCTGTCGGCATGGTTCGACTACTGGATCGCCGACCGGGAGCCTTTGGCCGCATGAGGTTCCGGGTACAGGTCGTCGTCGGTGCCCGTCCCAACTTCGTCAAGGCAGCGCCACTTGTGCATGCCCTCGCCGAAGACAGCGGGGTTGATGTGGAGTTGATCCACACCGGCCAACACTACGACCGGGCACTCTCTGAGGGGTTCTTCGAACAGCTCGACATTCCGGCGCCGACCCATCACCTTGGAGTTGGCTCGGGCACCCAGGCCGAGCAGACCGCCGCAGTACTGGTTGGCGTGGAGCGCGTCCTGGCAGAACGACCACCGGATGCGCTCGTCGTCGCCGGCGATGTCAATTCAACGATGGGGGCGGCGCTCGCGGCGGCCAAGCTCGGTGTTCCGGTCGTGCATCTCGAATCAGGGTTGCGCTCGCGGGACTGGTCGATGCCCGAGGAGATCAATCGTGTCGTAACGGATCGGGTCGCCGATCTGCTGCTGTGTCACTGCCAGGAGGCGGTCGACAACTTGATCTCAGAGGGTGTCCCGAGGGAGCGGATCGCGCTCGTGGGAAACACGATGATCGACTCGTTGCTGAGGTTACTCCCGGTTGCCCGTGCCAAAGACACCTTGAACACGCTGGGATTGGCCTCGCGCGAGTTCGTCTTGGTGACGCTTCACCGACCCGCTCTCGTGGACGATGCCGTCCTTCTCGGCGCGGTCCTCGAAGTGCTCTCGGACCTGGGGCGTGAGCTTCCGGTCGTGTTCCCGATGCACCCCAGGACTCGGGCGCGTCTGGAGAGTGGACCGACGCTCGACGGCACACACGTACGGTTGCTCGAGCCGCTGGACTATCTCGACTTCATCGCCCTCGAGGCGGAGGCACGCGTCGTCATTACCGACTCGGGCGGTGTGCAGGAGGAGACATCGGCGCTCGGAACACCATGTCTCACGTACCGCGACACGACCGAGCGTGCCATCACCGCCGAACTCGGGACGAACCGGATGGTTGGTGTCGACCCCGACGCGCTGAGGGCGGCCTGCCAGGACGAGCTCGCTCGTCAGGTGCCGACCGATCGGCCTGAGATTCCGCTGTGGGATGGCAGAGCAGGTCCGCGAGCGGCCAAAGCGATCACCGACTTTCTCTCCGCGCGCGGCTGACATGTCCGGGCCGGCGGCGATGGTGCGCATGGTGCGGGGCTATCGTCCCAGGCAGCTTGCCGCTCGCGCCGTCAATCGGGCGCGGCGGCGTCTGCCGCTCGCGCTCGGTCGAGATCGCCTTCCGCCTGAGATCGACCGCGAGGTGCTCGCGAACCTGTCTGAGTATGCGCGCGAGCGGTTCGCGCGCGCTGTCGATCCGGCTGAGCTCCTCGGCGGACGGATCACGATGCTCGGGCGCACCGAAGACGTCGTGCCCGACGCGATCTGGGGTGTCCGACCAGACACGCGATCGGACCTTTGGAACTTTCATTTGCACTACCACGAGTTCGTCGTCCCATTGCTCGCATCCGGCCCTGATGGCCACCGGCTTGCCTGGGACCTGATCAAAGGCTGGCTCGAATCCTGTCCACCGGCGAATCAGGCCCTTCTCGCGTCGTGGCACCCCTACGTCATCTCGTGCCGGATCATGCCGTGGACGGTTGCGCTCGCCAGTCAACCGGACGAACCTCTGGCGCGTTCGCTGGCCAGGTCGTTGTGGCGTCAGCTGCGGGTACTCGCCCACCACGTGGAGCACGACGTCGGGGGCAACCACCTCGTTCGGAATGCCAAGGCCTTGGCAGTCGGCGGTGCGCTTTTTCGTGGTCCCGAGGCCGACTCGATGCGCTTGCAGGGGTTGCGGCTCATGGAGCGGTCCCTGGCGGATCAACTCGGGGCGGACGGCGGCCACATCGAGGGCAGCCCCGCATACCACGCCCTCGTGTTGGAAGACACTTTCGATTCGTTGCTCGCGGCGCCGTCCTCCGACCTCGTCGGCGTGCGCGAGCATGCCTCACGGGCCTTGACGTGGATTGAGGCGATCTCGCCGGTCGGCGCTCCCCGGCCTCATCTCAACGACTCTCAGGACTTCGGTGTCCCCTCGACCGAGGACCTGCTGCGCCATGCCGAGCGGGTTGGGGTCCGGGCGACGAAGCTGCCGGCCTCATCGATGACGCCCAGGTACGTCGTGATGGGAGACGAGAAGATGCGCGTGCTGTTCGACGCGGGCCAGCCCTGTCGACCCGACCTGCCCTACCACTCACACGCCGACAGTTTGGGCATCCTCATCGATGTGGAGGGGCAGCGCGTCGTCCCGGATCGGGGGGTTGCGACCTACGCCGCCGGACCTGAGCGCGCATGGTGGAGATCGACCGCCGCGCACTCCACCGTCGAGGTCGGAGGTGAGAACTCAAGCGAAATGATCGGCGCATTTCGCGCTGGACGGCTGAGTCGAACCACCCTTGAGCGTGACGAGCCCAACGATGTCATCGCCGGCCACGACGGAGCTGGACGGCGCCTGCACGCCCATTGCCGACGTGTGCAACGCCAAGGCGACCGCTCCTGGTGCGTGACGGACATGACCCCCGCTTCGAAAGACTCCGTGTGGCGTTTGCACCTCGCTCCGGGCGCCGAAGTCGAGGTTGGCTCGGCCGGTGCGCGCGTGAGGGTCGGTTCCCTCCGCCTCGACGTCAACGTGGCGGGCCTCGACCAGATCGCCGTCGAGCAGACGCCTCACGCGGTGGCCATGGGCAGGACGGTAGCCGCGGCTACCCTGGTCGCACGCGCGAGGGCCTCACGAATCGACGCGACCATTGAGGTCGTGTAGGTACCGGCACCCGCCTGAGCGTTGCGCCGCCGGGATCTGCTCAAAGTGCGTGGAGGGGCCGCGGCTCCTGCCCGACCACATTCGGGAGCGCGAGGAGTCGACTCCGAGCGGCCTCACCGGATCGGTCGGTTCTCAGCATCCTGTATGGACTTTTTTCCGAGGCGCAGAATGCGTCGGGCGTCGGCGAGCCTGCGCCTACGGCGTCGCTCAGCTCCCCGGGAATGTGATCGTGCCGACCTGCAGACTGAGCTTGCGCGGGTCGTAGAGGCCGCCGACGTCAGTTGGGGAGAGCGTGAACGTCACGGTGAATGGACCGGGCGGCACAGGGACTCGTAATGTGCGCTCTACCTTGCGCGGGATAATCCACTGAAGGGACTGGGCGCCAACGCTGGCCATTACCATACGAGGCTTGCCGCCCAAGGGGTTCTGCGTGCTTACGTCAACGGCAAGTTGACCCGCGGGCCCCTTGACCAGTCGCTTGACCGTGAACGTTGCCCCTACCCAACGGTCTGGAGCGACACCGTCCACGCGGGACGCGATCTGGGCCTGGCCATTCGAGCCACCAATACGTGTCAGGCGATACGGCGTGCTTTCTGGGACCTCCACCGCTGTGCCGTCGATCTTCACGGCAGGCGGGTGCAGGACGAAGGCCGCAGGTCCGGTCGGGAAGCTCCCGGCGACGTCCGTGGTGGGGACGTATCCGGCGATTCCCGGGCCGGGCGCGCCGTCCACAGTGAAGTACGTTCTGAGGGAGCGGTTCCAGAACGACAGCAGATAGAGACCGTTTCGGTCGGGGATATCGTTTGAAAGCAGTATCGCGACTTGGGCATCACCCGCAGCCCGATCGATCCACGCTCGATCTGGGGGCAGCCAGGACTCGGTGATATCTCTCCCGAACTCGTGGTCGCTGCTGTATGTGAGCGTCCCGCTGACAGTGGCGAGAGCGGCGGTTGCTATGACGAGGGACGCCGCCCCGAGCCTCGGCCGAATCAGTACAAAGGCCGCGAGGATCGTGACGCCGATGAGAATGATGGCGAGGGTCGCACGATTCATCCCCTCCCACCATTGGCCCAGGTGCCAGACCCAACTCAGCCCAGGGCTTTCCTGAAGAATCGACACTGCGCCGAGGTCAGTGATCGGAAGGGTGGCGATCAGTCCAATGACGATCGCGCACGGGACGAGGAGTCCTCGTGCGCGCACTCTGGCTGCCACGGCTGGGATCGCGACGATTGCGAGAGGTTCGAGATAGATCAGGTTGCGCTCATCGATCAGCGTGATCGAGAAGAAACCTTGAGCCGCCGACTTGATCGCCGTATACACGATGAAGACCACACCGAAACCGATGACGCTGGCCGCGAGGGCTGCCCTGGAGCGGTCGTTCGAGCCGGCGAATCGAGGGGCCACGAAGAACGCCAGGGCTGGAATCACGGCAACGCAGATCACCATCGCTCCGGTCGAGTGAATGATCACGCCTACCGTGGTGGAGAGGTTGTGCGTTGCTTCGCTCCATCCGTCTTTCAGAGTGGTGAGGTTGTTGCCGACGGGGAAGGCAACGGCTGCGAGCACGAGCAGGCCGAATCCGACGAGAGTCCGGCGTCCGTCAAACCGGCCGCCGCGTGCCCCCGAGGCAATCGCATCGGTCAGGAGCGCAATCGCCACTCCGATGGGAAGGATTGCAAGCTGGCCGCGAACCCCGAGGCCGACGGCGAACAAGACCAGGAGGAGCATCACATCCCACCAGGAGAAACGTTCAATGATCCTGACGGTCAAAAGGATGACGCACGTCGCGACGGGGAGCGCGAATGCCTCTTGCATCATGGTCGAGGCATAGAAGGCAGCGGGAATCAGGATCGCCGCGGCGCCGGTGAGGACAGCGAGCTGCGCTGACACGAACCGGCGCGCGAGGAAGTAGACCGGTACTGCCGTGAGGCAGAACGCAACGACGGTCGTCAGCTTCGCAAAGGCCCACGCAGTCCCGGGATCGTCAATGCTCCACGCGGGTGCCAGCAGGTACGACTGGAGCGCGCCCGCGATCGGCGTTTCGAACTCCACCGTCGGGACACCATTCTCGGCGACGGCCCTCGCGAACTCTGTGTACCGCACCTCGTCGGGAAAGATCCAGGGCGCGACCCGCGCGAGCGCTTGGAGGTAGTGATACGTCCCGATGACAAAGATTGCGCCAAAGAGAAACCATGCGTCACGAGGGCTGAACGTGTGCCGCCTCCCCCCGCCCACCGCAGTGGGCGACGAAGGCTCGGTTTCCTCCTCCAGCATTGCGAGAGTGTACGGCGGCTCCCGGCCATCCGGTCCCCGGGACGGTTCCTGTCGAGGGTGCAGCGTCACGTGAGCGACGTTCGTCTCGGACCCGTGCGCACAGGTCGAGTCGATCGATGCACACGCTCCAGCTGAAGCGGTCTGCGGCGCGGGCAACGGCGTTGGCGGCGCCACGAGTTCTCAGGAGTGGGTTGTCGAACTACTCACACCGTGCGTCGGTGACGTCGATGGCGATTCGTCGCGCGTGAGCGGGATCCAGGGAATCGAGCCACACGAAATGCTCCTGGACCGCCCGGATCACGAGTGTCCACTCGCCGGCCGTCGGTGGGACGTCGACACCGAGGACCAAGCGGCACGCTGCGGTTGGAGCGAGTGGGTTGGGCAGTGGCGTCCGAGGTTCGTCTCCGTCAGTCGTGCCATCTGGGGCGAGCCAATGGTGCGTGACGAAGATGGGGTGCCGACGAAAGTCGCTCGAGAGCCAACCGGCGCCCCGGTTGGTCAGGGTGAGTGGCACGCCGATGCGCGTTCCTGGCCCGGCTTGGCGGGGCGAGGTGTCCGCTTCGATCTCAAGCTCCGCGGCGACGACGAACCGGTCGGCTGGCGGTCGTCGCCTGCGATTTGCAGCGCGAACACGGAGAAACGCGCGGAGCCGTCCAACATGGGCCTGGGCTCCCCGCGCACCGGGGAGC
>JANMDV010000054.1:0-8647 GCA_031376485.1 Actinomycetota bacterium | reverse complement strand
GCTCCCGACCCGACCGCCTCCGACAGCGCAGCGAGGACCGCGGTCCACGACGACGACCGGGCGATGACGACGACGGGGACGACGGGGACCGCGTCCGGCGCCACCCGGGCGATCACCGCCGCTGCACCCGGCGGCGCTTCGGCGACGCCCTGCGGCGCGATGATGATCGCGTCAGCCTCGTCCGGCGAGCCGGGGTCGAGCGGTACCAGCGCCCGGATCGCAACGGAAGTGTCGGCGTCATTGGGTACCAGGCGCGCACCTGCGAGCGCGGGCAGCAACAGAAGATCGGCGAGCGTCGGGGTGCCCACCGCGGTTGCGGAAGACAAGGTGGCATCGGTCGGCACGCCGACAAGCATGGGCACCAACCACGGCCGGGTCAAGTCCGCCGGCGCGGTTTCGCCGTCAGGCCAACCGCCGCGGAAGGCGTTTCGCCATTCGGACAGACGGCGGGCGGGCGCGGCGCTGATAGCGTCGCTGGCCGTGATCGGCGCTGAAAGGACGATGGAGTGACACGAGAAGAGGTGCTCGCGCACGTCGAGGAGCGCGACGTCAAGTTCATCCGTCTCTGGTTTACCGACATCCTGGGGCAGCTCAAGAGCTTCGCCATCACCAAGGAGCAGCTGGGCGCCGCGCTGGAGCACGGGAAGGGCTTCGACGGCTCGTCGATCACGGGGTTCAACGCGATCGAGGAGAGCGATATGGTCGCGATGCCCGACCCCTCCACGTTTGCGGTGCTGCCCTACCGCCCGCAAGAGCAGGCCGTCGCCCGGATGTTCTGCGACATCCAGGTGCCGGGCGGCGCACCGTACGAGGGTGACCCGCGCTACGTGCTTCGCCGCGCGATGGAGCGCGCCAAGGGCATGGGCTTCAGCCACTTCTACCTTGGGCCTGAGCTTGAGTTCTTCTACTTCAAGAGCCCTGCGGGGACCGAGACGCTCGACCGCGGCGGCTACTTCGACCTGACGACGCTGGACGCGGCCAGTGACGTACGGCGCGAGACGGTGTTGGCGCTCGAGGCGATGGGCATCGAGGTCGAGTATTCACACCACGAGGTCGGCCCCTCACAGCACGAGATCGACATGCGCTACACCGACGCGCTGCAGATGGCCGACAACGTCATGACCTATCGCACGGTCGTCAAGGAGGTCGCCCACAAGCACGGCTACTACGCGACGTTCATGCCGAAGCCCCTTGCCGGCGAGAACGGCAGCGGCATGCACACCCACCAGAGCCTGTTCCAGGGTGAGCAGAACGCGTTCTTCGATGCCGATGACGAGTTCTTCCTGTCGGCTGTCGCCAAGAGCTTTATCGCGGGGCAACTTCGCCATGCGCGCGAGATGTCGTGCGTGTTCGCCCAGTGGGTCAACTCCTACAAGCGGCTGGTGCCGGGCTACGAGGCACCGGTGTACATCGCGTGGAGTCGGCGAAACCGCTCAGCTTTGATCCGCGTGCCGATCTATCACCCGGGCAAAGAGCGTGCGACGCGGGCCGAGATCCGTTGCCCGGACCCTGCGTGCAATCCGTACCTGACGTTTGCAGCGCTGCTTCACGCGGGGCTCGACGGGATCGAGAAGGGCTACGAGCTGCCCGCACCCATGGACACGAACCTGTACGACCTGAGCCACGACGAGCGGACGCGCGCCGAGATCGAGGCGCTGCCCGAGTCCCTGGGCGACGCGATCGAGCTTGGCGCCGAAAGCGAGCTCCTGCTGCGCGCGTTCGGTGAGCACATCCACAACCGATTCGTCGACATCAAGCGCGCCGAGTGGGACGACTACCGGGTGCAGGTCACCCCGTACGAGCTGGAGCGGTACCTGCCGATCATGTAGGAGGGCCCGGCAAGGGCCTCACGCCCCATCCGTGCCCGCCGGGCCCCCATTGGCCCGAAGCGGGCGACCGAGGGAGTGAGGAAACGTCGATGAGGCTCTTCGCGTTTGAGGAGCTGTTCCTTTCACCCGGCAGACGGCCCCAGCGGCAGAGAATGATCACTCTCCCTACTCAAACACGAAGAGCCGTCAATCGGCCGCATGACGATGCCCCGACGAGCGGGCAATAGACTGGCCGGGTGATCGCGTTCCCCGCCTCGACGTTCGGATTGGACGGGTGGCCGGCCAAGCTCGTGCTGATCGCCATCACCGTCGCAGCGGCGGCGGCGGCCTTTGCCCTGCTTCGGTGGCTTGTGCCCAAGATCGCGTCGCGCGTGCGCCCTGGGACGGACCCCGTCAAGGCCCGTCAGCGCCACACGGCCACGGCACTCCTGTCGACGATGCTGCGGTATGTGGTGCTGGTGGCCGCGGTCATCGCGATCGTGGTGATCCTGGCGGGCGGCGGCGGTGTCGGTGCGCTCGGAGGCAGCGCGGTCCTGGCCATCATCATCGGCTTTGCCAGCCAACGCCTTTTGGCCGACATGATCGCCGGGTTCTTCATCCTGTTCGAGGGCCAGTACGCGGTGGGCGACGTCATCCAGCTCTCGCCGTCCGGATACACCGGGGTCGTCGAGGAGGTCGGGGTGCGCACCACGATCCTGCGCGACGCCGACGGCGACCGCTGCTTTGTGCCGAACGGGCAGATCACGGCGGTCCGGCGGTTTCCGTCGGCGCGCACGATGCTGTCGGTCACCCTCCTGACCCGCGAGCCCGATGCAGCCGAACTCGCCCTCGGGCAGATCGGCGACCTGGCAAGTTCGGGCGCAGGCGGCGTGGCCAACGCCCTGTCGGTCACGAGCAAAGAACTCGCCGACGGGATGTACGCGGTACACGGACGGGTCCCGGCCGCCGCCACGATGGCCGACGCGGCCCGCGAGTTGGTGGCAGCGGTGCTGCAGGCGCGGCTCGGTGAGTCGCTTGCCGCCGCCCCGGTCGTCACCGCCGTCGAATCGCGCGAGGCCGAGCGTCCCGAAACGATCATCGCGACGTGAGCACGCCGCTTCGCATCGCAGTCGACATGCGGCGGGTCGCCGACGGGGATCGCGGCGGCATCTCGCGGTTCGCGATCGGCGTGACCGAAGCCCTGACCCGGCGCGACTGGCTGACCGTCCTGCCGTTCGCCCACACCGACCTGCCGGTCGAGCTGCCGGTCGAAGTCCACCACCTGGGCGGAGGACGCGAAGCCACCCGCGAGCAGGTCGCCCTGCCGTCACTGCTGCGTCGCCTCAGAGCCGATGTGTTGCTCTCGCCCGCCAACCGCGGCCTGCCGCTGGTCTCGCCCTGTCCCATGGTGCTCGTGCTCTATGACGTCGCAGAGTGGGACCGCACGCTGGTGGCCGCCCCCGAGGGAGGCGCAGCGACCCGGTTTGCGTACGCCAACGCCGTGTCGCTGTCGCGCGCGGCACGGATCGTCACCACGTCCGAACATTCGGCCGGTGCGATCCGGCGCAGGCTCGGCATCGACGAGGAGCGCATTCGAGTGGTGCCGGGGGGCCTGGACGGCAGGTTCTTGGACGATCCCGGTGTCGATGCGGTCGCGCGCGCACGGGAGTTGTACGGGGTCATCCCCCACAGCATCCTGCACGTCGGGAGCTTGCACGTGCGCAAGGACCTGCCCACGCTGGTGCGGGCGGTCTCGCAGCTTCCCGCCTCGGTGGCCCCTCGCCTGGTGCTGGCAGGATCCGGCCCTGAGGAGGAGAGCCTGCGGTCGATGGCACGGGTGATCGGCATGGCCGACCGCCTGCACCTGGCCGGGTTCGTCGACGATGGGGATCTGCCGGCGGTGTATCGCGCCGCCGGGTGCGTCGTCTTGGCGGGCACGGGCGAGGGCTTCGGCCTTCCGGTACTCGAGGCGATGGCCGCCGGCACTCCCGTCGTCGCCGCCCGAGCAGGTGCGCTGCCCGAGGTCGTCGGACGCGCAGGAAAGCTGTTCGCCGCAGGTGACGCTCCGGCGCTGGCATCGCACCTTCGCGACGTACTTGGCTCGCCCGACGAGTCAGCCCGTATGGCTCGCGAAGGCCGCGAGCACGCCGCGTCCTACTCGTGGGACCGCGCCGCCCGCGGCATCGAAGCCGTCCTGCGCGAAGCCGTCGCCCAACCTCGCCGCAAACGCAGGGGCGAACAGGCCGGCTCGTTGCGTTCCCTCACCCGCTGGCTGCGCTAGTCCGCAGCTGAGCAATGGGTTCGAAGACCAGAGGCTTCACCCGTGCATTGAATGCAACGCTGATATCGCTCCCTCAGATCGAACCATGGGGCTGAAGAACCTGATCGATCAGCATTTCCCAACGGTCGAGTGCGTTGCTCCAGGTCTCTCTCGTGGCCCACGCGGTGCCGGCGGTGGACAGGGTTCGGCGAAGCTCGGCGTCGTCGTCCAGCCGTTGAAGTTGTCGGGCGTAGTCGGCATCGTCGCGGTAGACGAGACCGCCGCTGGACCTCGCTGACTGGCCACTCAAGACGTCGCTGTGCGCGGTGGCGAGGGTGGGGCATCCCACCTGCCAGGCTTCCATCAGCACCAGGGAAAGGCTTTCGTTGGTCGACGGGAGCACCAGGACATCGCTCGCTGCGAGAAGATCCGCTTTGGTCTGCGCGTCGACGAAGCCGAGCACACGAACCCATTCGGGGACAGGCACCCCGTCCAGCACCCTGCCTGCAAGGACGAGACCCAGCTGACCGCCTGCGGCCCGGTAGGCGGCGTGGGCGCGAAACAGGGTGTCGATGCCTTTGCCGGGATCGACGCGCCCGAGGTAGAGCGCGAACCGGCTCGGAAGGTCGAGCGTCGTTCGCACGCGGGTCGCGTCGCCGGGCACGACGGGCGCCAGGCCCGCGCCGACAACCTGCTGCGGGCGGGACGCGATGTCGTGTTGCTCGTCGACCAGGCGGCGCTCTTCGGGCGTCAGGAACGCGAAACCGGACGCGAGCGCCATGACCCCCCGGGTGATGTCGAAACGCAGCATCGGCTCGTCGTGTGCCATCGGAACCAGAATCGCCCGGCCCGTGACGAGGGGCATGGCGAGGTGCGTCGTGGCATAGAGATACGTCCACAGGACCACGACGTCGTATTGCTGGGCCGTCCGCTTGAGCGTCGCCAGGAGCCCACGACTGACGGGGCCCTGCGCGATCGCCCAGGCGACCTGGTCGTCCCAGTCACCCCAACCGAGTGCGATTCGTCGCCCCAGACGTGACGCGAGCAACGGATCGGCGGCGTCGGCGGCAAATCGATGGACCGACACCGGGCCGTCCCGATGGGGGCCGGCAGGGTAGTGAGGCGCCCAGTGCAGGTAGTCGCGCGCGGTCGTCGTCAGGACGGTCACCGCGTGCCCACGCGACGCGAACGCCTGGGCGGTCTGTCGACACAGCACCTCAGCGCCCCCCGCCACGTCCTGCCCGTAGCGCTGGACGACGAACGCGACGCGCACGACTAGCGGTCGACGGGCGTCATGCCCTCGAGCCGCGCGATCCGGCCTTCGAGCTCAGAGATCCTCGCCCGCTGTTGGTGGCGCTCCCGCTCGAGCTGGCCGACAAGCTCGATCAGCGAGGGTGCGAGCACGCGAAGAAGCGCCCGACGAGCACCGGTGACAATACGACCGACCGGAGCCACGCGGTCAGAGCGGCTCGGCTCGGGGATGCGAAGCGGCGGCAATGGAGGAACCGGCACGGCCTGCCGAAGCTCGTCGGAGAGCTGCCGAGGGTCGGGATCCGACGCCGAGTCGCTCACCAGGCTCCCCGCTTGAACAGCACCGTCGGGATCGTCTTGAGCAGGATCTCGATGTCGAGCCAGACAGACCAGGACTCGATGTACGAGAAGTCGAGCCGGACGAGTTCGTCGAAGCCGACTTCGGACCGGCCGCTGACCTGCCACTGGCCGGTCATGCCGGGCAGCACCAGGTAGCGCTTCTTGTGGACCTCGTCCAGGAGTTGGTAGTCGCGCTCCGGAAGCGGCCGGGGACCGACCAGTGACATCTCGCCACGCAACACGTTGACAAGCTGCGGCAACTCGTCGATCGAGAACCGGCGAAGAAACCCGCCGACCCGCGTGACCCGCGGGTCCTCGCGCATCTTGAAGATGGCTCCGTCAGCCTCGTTCTGGCTCTCCAACTCGGCCTGGCGCGCCTGCGCGTCCTCGGTCATCGTGCGTAACTTGAAGCAGTCGAACGGGGTCTCGTCAACACCGACACGTCTGCTGCGAAAGAGCACCGAACTCCGGTCGTCGATCTTGATCGCGATCGCCGCGCCCGCCAGGATCGGCGACACAACGATCAAGATCAGCGATCCGACAACGATGTCGAACAGGCGCTTGACCAGGAAGGCGCCTCCCGACAAGACCGGCGCCTTGAGGTCGAACAGCGGCAACCCGGGCGCAGGGACGGCGCGAAGCGTGTGGGACAGAAGCTCGGTCGCGGTCGGCGCGAGACGCACCGCGATGTTGCGGGCGCGGCAGGCGTCGAGGAGCGCCAATACGGGCGCGTCGGCGCCCATGGATCCGGCGATGATGATCTCGTCGACGTCGCGTCGGTCGATCAACTGGCGGACAGCAGGGTTGAGGCCGCCGGCGCCAGCCGCCGTTGCGCCGAGCAGCTCCTGCTGATCGACGACCCGGTAGGGCACGCCCCGGGTGCTTGCGGACCGGTGCAGGCTGGCAGCGATGTCGGTCGTCAACGCAGGGGTGCCGACCAGAAGCGCTCGGCGCTCCACCTTGAGCAGCTCGAGCATGAGCGCCGTCAGGCTCGCGTGGCTCGCGCGCAGGGCAACGGCGATCGCGCTGACGCAGATGAACGACGCGTAGAAGACGTAGTAGGTGGTGAAGTCGTTGCCGGCAGCGATGACGAACGCCGCGACGATCACGGTCGCGAGGGCGGTCGCGCCGATGATGCGCGCCGCATGACCGCGCCGCTCACGGCTGTGGTAGAGCTGCGCGCGGGCGAATGCCAAGACCAGGACGACCGATGCGATGGGGAGCACACGCCGCTCCTCGATCCAGATCGCGCCGAAGTCGAGCGGATCCCCGCGAAGCAGGAGCTTGCCGGCGAACGCGGCCATGACACCCAGGATGAGTGATGCCAGGTCGATCGCGACCAGCGTCAGCACCGAGAGCAGCCGCCGTGCCCAGGTCAGGGCGGCGGAGCGACCCAACAGTGGCTTGAAGCGGGCATCCCGCCGAACGTGACCTCGACCGGGAAGGGTGCCCATTCGCTACGGACGTGTGGTGAGCGTCACTGCCGGGCTTGTTCGCGTCGCGGCCACGCCGCTGGGGGCGACCCCGGTCCATTTGGCGCGCAGCGCGATCTTGGACGCCAGTCGAAGGCTCACCCGGAAGCTGCCGTCGACACTCGACGTGATGCGCTTGAGGCGAACCCACTTGCTCCCGGCTCTGCGCTCGATCTCGACCGCCCGCTTGCCGTCACCCAACCGCGACTGGCCCACCAGCGTGACGAGCGTCCCGCGCCGAAACGCCGTGGTGCCGGTCGTGGTGGCAAACGGAATTCCGATCGCCTGGTAGCCGGGTTTCTTCGCACCGTTCTGCGTCAGGACGCCGGACGCCCAATCTGCATGGTCCTGCAGGAAGTAGTAGCTGGTCATCGTGACACGGCGGTTGGCCTTGGTCCGGCGGTAGGCGTCGACGATGTAGCTCGCTTGCTTGGCGGGGCTGAAGTACGTCTTGTACTGCTCGACGGGGCGCGTCGCAAAGCCGTACTCGGTCAACCACAGCTTCTTGCCCTTGAGGTAGGTCCTGTCGATCGCGGTGACGAGGACGTCCAGGTTGTACAGGTCGACGTACCCGCGGCCCGGCGCCGTGCCGGTCCTGGGCGCACTCAGCGGGTAGGGGTGGTGGCTCACCACGTCCATCGGGGGGCGCAGATCCGAGGCGTCGAGCGCCGTGATGAAGTCCTGCGGCCGCACACGCTGGGGAGCGTCGTTGAGCGGGCAGGTGGGGCACGTGGAGCCGGCCGGCGCCGTGACGGCCCCCGCGACGACTGCGCCGGGCGAAGCGCGCTTGACCCCTGTGCGGAACGCCTTGAGCAGGCCCGAGTAGGTCTTGGGAGACGCGGCCACCCACCGATTGCCGACCCGCTCGTACTGCGGTTGCAAGAACAGACCGATGTTGGGCTCGTTCCATCCTTCCCACTTGCGCACGCCGAGCGGGGTGTAGCGCGTGGCGGCAGCCTCGCCGAACGCACCGAAATCGGCCGGGTCGAGCGGCCTGATCGACGTTTCGGGGAACTTGCCCGGCAGGTAGCTCGGCTTGGAACGCACTGATGCATCGACCGCCCACGCAGGCGTTCCGTATGCCGCGAACAGCACCTCGACGCCGTACGTGTTGGCAGCAGCCACGATCGCGTCGTACTGGCGCCAGTCATATGCCGGGTCGGCGGGGTTGGTCGCGGCGGCGGGGCGCCTGGTCGCGACGCTGTCCCAGCGCAGGTCGACGCGGATCAACGCAGCGCCGGCGTCTGCCAGAAGCCGCACGCGCTCACCTGGATCGGCCGCGTACGGGATACGGTCGTCCTGCATGGCCGCCATCGGCGAGAGGCCGGCGGGCTTGACCGTCAGCGTGGGCACGGCGGCCGACGCAGCGGCCGAGACGGACAGGAGCGCGCACACAAAGGCGGCGCCGGCCTGCGCGAGACGGCGCATCGGTGTGTTCACAAGGCTCATGTGGGACGTGACCTTACCAGTGGCCCTCGAAATCCCGATACTGGCTTGGCCCCGAGTGAACTCCTTCG
>JANMDV010000049.1:0-16449 GCA_031376485.1 Actinomycetota bacterium | reverse complement strand
ACCCATGAGCGAACACCCGACGCCTGACCACATCATGCAGGTGGGCCTCGGCTTCTGGGCCTCCAAGACCCTGTTGAGCGCGATCGAGATGGCGCTCTTCACCGAGCTTGCCGGCGGTCCGAAGGATCGTGAAACCCTGAGCGGACGCCTGGGTCTGCACGAGCGGTCAGCGCACGACTTCCTAGACGCCCTCGTCGCCTTGGGCTTTCTGGAGCGACAGGACGGGGTCTACGCCAACACGCCCGCCACCGAAGTATTCCTCGACCGGAACAAGCCGTCCTACATCGGCGGGATCCTGGAGATGGCCAACCATCGCCTCTACCGGTTCTGGGGCAACCTGACCGAGGGCCTTCGCACCGGCGAGCTGCAGAACGAGGCCAAGACCGGTGAGGCCCTCTTCTTCGAAGCGCTCTACGCAGACCCCGAGCGGTTGCGAGGGTTCCTCACGGCGATGACCGGGCTCAGTCACGGCGCAAACCTGCAGATCGCCCGCCAATTCCCATGGGAGGGGCGTTCGAGCTTCGTGGACATCGGCACTGCCCAGGGTGATCTGGCCGTGCAGATCGCGCTCGCACACCCCCACCTGACCGGCCAGGGCTTCGACCTGCCCGTCGTCGCCCCGGTGTTCGAGGAGTACGTGGACCACAGCGGCCTCGGCGGGCGCCTGAGCTTCACGCCCGGAGACTTCTTCGCGGATGCTCTGCCCCAGGCGGAGGTCATCACGATGGGCCACATCCTCCACGACTGGGACCTCGAGCAGAAGCGCATCCTGATCGCGAAGGCCTACGACGCGCTGCCCGAGGGCGGCGCCCTGATCGTCTATGAATCGATCATCGACGACGACCGTTCCCAGAACGTGTTCGGCCTCTTGATGAGCCTCAACATGCTGATCGAGACCGACGGCGGCTTCGACTATACGGCGGCCGACTGCATGGGCTGGATGGCCGACGCCGGATTCAGCCAGACCCGTGCGGAGCATCTGCTGGGGCCGGACTCGATGATCGTCGCCATCAAGTAACCGGGCGGCGCGTGCGACGATGGATCTCCGGCACAGTCCCGTGGGCACGGCAGCGGCGGGCAGATTATTTCACACGCCGCATTCACCACGGCCCTTGGGCCTATGAGTCGCCTCCGGCGACTCACACGCTGACTGCGGCTGAGCCTGGATCCAGGCTGAGTTAGAGCGAGGTGAGGATCTTCATCCCGCCGACATCGTCGGGAAGCTCGGCGATCGAGCGCTGGCGGGCTGCGGCGTCATAGGTGGAGTACAGATAGCGCACGATGCGGCGTGAGTCCCAGACGACGGTATCGCCGTCCACTATGACCGGAACAATCGGCTGTCCGGTCAACTCCTGGACCTCGTCGCGCGTCGCGCGATCACGCGTGACCTCGACGATCTCGTATTCGACGCCGACGTTGGCAAGTCCCTGACGGACAGCGGCACACCACGGGCACCGCTCAAGTTGGTACAGCCTGATCATGGATACTTCCCTGTCGGGTGTCGTCCCAACAGTAGCGTCTCGGCCGCAAGCCGGTTTGGGTGTGAGAGATTGCCGCGGATGACCGACCGGCCCGAGCCACTTGCTCCTGACGTGCTTGTGGGGGTCGATGTGGGCGGAACGTTCACCGACGCGGTCGTCGTGGCCGACGGACGACTGTTCACGACCAAGGTCCCCACCACTCCCGACGATCAGAGCAAAGGAGTCGTTTCGGCGGTCGTGGCGGCCCTGGCCCTGGCGGGGGTCCGTCCCACAGATGTCGCGCGCTTCGCCCATGGGATGACGGTCGGCACGAACGCCCTCCTGGAAGGAACGGGCGCACCGATTGCGCTCGTCACAACGGAGGGGTTCGCCGACGTCATCGCGATCCGCCGTCAGGATCGTGCGCACCTGTACCGGCTGGACGTCCACCACCCGCCACCGATGGTCCCCCGCGAACGCCGGTTCGAAGTGCGGGAGCGGTGCGGCCCGGACGGCGTCATCGAACCGCTCGACGCGGGGTCGGTGACAGCCGTTGTCGACGCGGTCGCGGCAAGCGGCGTCGAAGCGGTCGCCGTCGGACTTCTGTTCTCGTATGCACATCCCGACCACGAACGGCAGGTCACCGCCGCGCTGCGCCAGGCGCTGCCGAGTGTCCATGTCAGCGCATCGTGCGAGGTGCTTCCCGAGATTCGGGAATACGAGCGCATCTCGACGACATGTGTCGACGCGCACCTGGCACCGGTGTTGCGCGGATACCTGGGCGCCCTCGGTCATCGCGTCGCGGACGCCGGGATGCCGCCACCCGCGATCATGCAGTCCAACGGCGGGTTGATCGGGCTGGACGCCGCAGCGCGGCATGCGGCGTGGACCGTCCTGTCCGGGCCGGCCGCAGGAGTGCTGGGTGCGGCCCATATCGCGGACCTTCTGGGTGAGCGCGACGTCCTGACCTTTGACATGGGCGGCACGAGTTGCGACGTCGCCCTGATCGAGGGAACACCCGCACGGACAACCCAGACGACGATCAACGGACATCCCCTGCACCTGCCGATGCTGGATGTCCACACCGTGTCGGCCGGCGGTGGCAGTATCGCCTGGGCCGACGACGGTGGGGCACTTCGTGTCGGCCCGTCATCCGCGGGCGCCCGACCGGGTCCAGCGTGCTACGGCCTCGGTGGCACGGCCCCGACGGTGACCGACGCAAACGTCGTATTGCGGCGCATCGACGTCGACCACCCGCTCGCAGGGGACCTCCGCCTCGATCCCGACCGTGCCCGGCAGGCCGTCGGGGAGCTCGCCGCAACCCTCGGATTGACGCTCGAAGTGTGTGCGCAGGGCATCATCGCGGTCGCCGTCGGCGAGATGGCGCGGGCGCTTCGGGTCGTCAGCGTCGAGCGCGGGGTCGACCCGAGGGGCATGGCGTTGGTCGCGTTCGGCGGCGCGGGGCCGCTGCACGCCTGCGACATCGCGGACGAGCTGGGAATGCGCCGTATCGTCCTGCCCCACGCGGCAGGGGTCCTCGCGGCGCTCGGCCTCATCGTCGCGGGAGAGCGGCGCGACGAAGTACAGAGCGTGCTGACGCCGATCGATGCGACCGCAGACCTGACCGTGGCGCTTCGGGACCTCGAGACGCGCGCCCGCGCAGGTGTCCCGGATGGCGCCGTGTCACACGCCGCGGACTGTCGCTACGTTGGGCAGAGCCACTTCGTGACCGTCGACTGGAATCCGGCCCGTCCGCTGACCGAACTGGCCAAGCGATTCCACGATGCCCATCGACGTCGGTACGGTGATGCGGATCCCGACCGTGTGGTCGAGATCGTCTCGATCCGCGTTGCCGCAACCCTACCCGGCGCCAGTCCCGAGCTGCGCTTGCCCGCAGCGATGGGACTGCCGCTTGGCGCTCCGGCCGTGTTCGATCTGGACGGGGCGACCGGCTGGCTTGCCGCCGGGTGGCGTGCGCGGGCCGCGGGTCACGCAGTGGTGGTGGAGCGGTGATGGACGGTGTGACCCTGCAGATCATGTCCAATGCCCTACGCGCCGTGGCGCAGGAGATGGAGGCCGCGCTCGTCCGCGCCGCCTACAGCCCCAACATCACCGAACGACGTGACTGCAGCACCGCCCTGTTCGACGCGGCCGGGCGCATGGTCGTGCAGTCGGCGTCCATTCCGGTACACCTGGGAGCGATGCCCGAGGCCGTCGCCGCGGTGCGCGCGCGCGGCGCAGTCACCGGCGAGATCTGGGTGGTCAACGACCCGTATCGCGGCGGGACGCACCTGCCGGACATCACCATGATCTCACCTGTCGCGATCGACGGGGCGCTGCGGGCCTACGCCGTCACCCGCGCACATCACGCCGACGTCGGAGGAATGGCACCGGGCAGCATGCCGGCCGGATCGCGGGAGCTCTTGCAGGAGGGACTCGTGATCCCTCCGATCCGACTGGTGCGCGACGGGACGCCGGTCGACGACGTGCTGGCGCTGCTTCTCGCCAACACGCGCACGCCGGTCGAGCGTTCGGGTGACCTACGCGCGCAGATCGCCGCACACCGGCTCGCGGATCGGCGCTTGCAGGAGATTGCTGACCGGCAGGGCGCCGGTCGCATGGACGAGGCATTCGTCGCGCTGTTCGACTACGCCGAGCGACGGACACGCCAGGCCATCGCAGCGATGCCCGACGGAACGTGGACCGCGCAGGAGGCCCTTGAGGGCGACGGGGTCACCGAGGACGACATCTGGATCCGTGTCGCGATCACGATCCTGGGCGACCAGTTGCGCGTCGACTTCACCGGGACCGATCCCGCTGCTGCCGGCAACGTCAACTGCCCCATCGCGGTCACACGCTCGGCCGTCTACTTCGTTGTGCGCACCGTCACGGACCCGGACATCCCGGCGTCTGCCGGAGCGTTTGCACCGGTCACGATCGTCGCGCCCCCCGGATGTCTCGTCAACGCCCGCGCTCCGTCAGCCGTCGCCGCAGGGAACGTCGAGACCTCGAGCAGGATCGTTGACGCCCTGTTCGCTGCGCTGGGACAGGCCGTCGACGTACCCGCCTTCGGACAGGGCACGATGAACAACCTCGTCATCGGTGGCGCCGGGTTCGCGTACTACGAGACGATTGGCGGCGGCCAGGGCGCGAGCGCCGGCACAGACGGGCCGTCAGGCGTCCACGTCGCGATGAGCAACACCAGAAACACGCCCATCGAGGCGCTGGAGGTGGCCTACCCTCTTCGTGTGCTGCGCTACCGACTGCGCCACGGCTCGGGAGGGGGCGGCCGCCACCGCGGGGGCGACGGCATCGAACGGGTTGTGCAGGTACTCGTCGATGCCGAGGCGTCGGTGCTGGCCGAGCGGCGCCGCACACAGCCACCAGGTCGCGGCGGAGGAGGCCCGGGCGCAGCCGGGCGCACCAGCGTCAACGGTGTGGCGGTCGCCGCCAAGTGGCGTGGATACGTGCGTGCGGGTGACGTCATCGCGATCGAGACCCCGGGCGGGGGCGGCTATGGGACTTCCAAACGCCGCATTCACCACGGCACTTAGGCGGCCTATTCGCGGCCCTACCGGCCCCTCAAACGCTGACTGCGGCTGCATTCCAACGCAGCATCCAGCACAGGATTTGGCAGCCTCGGCGGCCTCAGACGCCGCGGCTGGTGGGCCAGAGCCGGGAGTCTTCCTCGACGCCGACGAGCGTCCAGATCGAGTAGCCGCATGCCGGACAGTGTGACCGGCCGCGGATTCCTGGCCGTCGTGCCGCGCTGCAGCGCTCCCAGTTTGCGCACTGGCCGTCGACGTCCCACGTCGACATTCCGCAACCGGGACATGTCTCGGGCAGGTAGCGGAGGCCCACGACCTTGACCGCGTCACGACAATGACGGCATGAGTACACGGCCGACTGACCGGGGTGAGGCACGCTGTGCGAATCGGCAGACACGAAGACTCTGAGGTGCTCCATCGGCGAACCCAGCTCGGGATCCCAACCTGGGTCAACGTATCCGCCCCGCCCGCGTCCGGCGAGGTCACCGGATGTGCCTCAGGGGCGCGAATGTCGCAGTGTGCGAGGAATCTCGCGCTACGGTGAACGGCGGGTCGCCAGGTCGACGCCGATGATCACGACCGCATCGACGTCGGTGATGTCCTGTGTGATTTCCACACCGTCGGCTGGCTGCTTACGAGTGATGTCGAGGTCAATCGCGATATTGTCGGCGATCGCTTCTTTGCCTGGCAGGTACATCACGAACGACGTCTTCTCGTCCTGAGTAGAGGCGTTGTCGGGAGGAGCGGCGTTCCAGCCGTTCTGCTGAACAAGCGGAACGAGGTTGGCTGCGGCGCGTGGCACGCCAGAGCCGTTGAGGACAAGGATCGTGTACGCGCTCTTGGGTTGAGCGAGGGTCGGCGGGGTCGTCGGAACCTCGGTGTTGGCGCTGGGCGAGAACGGCTTGGTGGCCGCGTTCGTGGAGGTCCCGGTCGTTCTGGTCGTGGTCGTCGGTCCGGCCTGGCCCGAATCCCCGCCGCGCATGAACAGGTACCAGCCCGTGCCCGCCATCACGGCGACCACGGCGGCGACCGCCACGACCTGACCGACGGGACGGGTGCGTGCCGGGCGCTTGGGATCCACGAGTCCCGTGGACGTCCCCGCCCGTCGTTGAAGCTGTGTCAGCCGATCCAACGACACGCGCGCGGCAGCCCCCTCGCGCTCAGCGAGGCGGGTCTCCAAACGGCGCACAGACCGCCCATGACGGATCGCCTGGATCACCAGGGCGATCGCCAAAAGCAGCGAGAGCGCGGCCGCCGAAGGTGTCAAGAGATCGAGCCACTTCTCCACCGCCGACGCAGGCTAGCAGGCGCCCCGGTCGGGACCGTCCAGGGTCACATCGCGCCGGTCAGAAAGCTGATCTTTCCGTTGGTCTCAAGCACTGCCCAACGCACGTCGGATATCGAACTGATGCTCTGCAGCCTGACCTCGGCCGCCAACTCCTCGACCGTGATCCGCTCCCGCCGGAGGTTGCCTTCGATGGGTCGCCATGCTCGACGAGCACGATTGGCCTCTCCTTGGAGCAGGGGACGCAGACGGCGGACCTTGAAGTTCGCATATGACAAGACGACGCTGAGGACGCCGAACGTCGCAATTGCGAGCAGCGTGCCGGTCAGGGAATAGTCGCTCTGCGTCACGCCCTGCTGCACCGAGGTACGAAACCCACTCTATGGTCGGCTCAGGACGGTCTCGCCGATGACGACCGGCATCGACACGGCGTCTCCCCGGCCCGTCAGTTGCCTGGTGTGACCCGGTATGCGTCGAAGACGCCGTCGACGTTGCGCAAGCTCGAGATGAGCTGGCGCAGACCGTCCACATCGCCGATGTCGACGGTAAACCGCGTACGGGCCATTTGGTCGTCGGTCGAGCACGACGCAGTCACGATGTTGGCGCCGGCCTCACCGACCGCCCGGGACAGGTCCTCGAGCATGCGCGGGCGGTCCCACCCGTCGACGGCCAACTCGACGTTGAAGCTCCGTTTGGCCGGACCGCTCCATGAGACCGGGGTGAAGCGCTCCGGGTTGCGCAGGAGGGCCTTGGCATTGGGACAATCATCGCGGTGGACCGTGATGCCGCGCCCCAGCGAGATGTAGCCCAGGATCTCGTCGCCCGGAACCGGTTTGCAGCAGTTCGCCATCCGCATCATGACGTCGGCTACGCCGTCGACCGCGATCCCGAGATCTCCCGAGGGACTTGCGCTACGGATCTTCTGGCGTCGTTGCAACTCGACAGACGCCTGCTCTTCGGCGACCGCCTGGCCGGTTTTGAGGCGCGCAATGACTTTGTTGACGGCGGTCTGCACCGATGTGCGGCCCGAGCCGATCGAGACGTAGAAATCCTCGGCTTTCTTGAAGCCCATGTCTTGGATGACCTGGAGCAACAACGGCGAGCCGGCGATCTTCTGGTTCGGAAGACCGGCCTTGCGCAGGTGGTCCTGCAGAAGCTCGCGTCCCTGGTGCTCTGCCCCCTCGCGCTGCTCGCGCTTGAAGAAGGCCCTGATCTTGGAGCGGGCCTTGCCGGTCGACACCAGGTTGAGCCAGTCGCGCGACGGGCCGCGGGGTGACTTGCTGGTCAGGATCTCGACGAAGTCACCTGATTGGAGCTTGTGCGACAACGGCACGATCCGGTCGTTGACGCGTGCCCCGACCGTTCTATGGCCGACGTCCGTGTGGACGTCATAGGCAAAGTCGATGGGCGTGGCCCCGGCGGGCAGCGCGCGCACCTCGCCCTTGGGAGTAAACACGTACACCTCATCCTGGTACAGGTCCGAGCGCAACGTGTCCATGAACTCGCCGGGGTCGCGCGTGTCCTTCTGCCACTCCATCATGCGCCCAAGCCATGCGAGCCGCGTGGGGTCACCCCCGCCCTCGCTCTCCTTCTTGTAGAGCCAGTGGGCGGCGACCCCGAACTCGGCCGTGCGGTGCATCTCGGCGGTGCGGATCTGGATTTCCAGCGGATGACCTGCCGTCCCGATCACCGTCGTGTGGAGCGACTGGTACATGTTGAGCTTGGGCATCGCGATGTAGTCCTTGAACCTGCCCGGCATCGGCTTCCACATCGAGTGGATGATCCCGACCGCGCCGTAGCAGTCCTTAACCGAGTCCACGATGACGCGGAGTGCGGTCAGGTCGTAGATCTCATTGAACTCCTTGCCGCGTCGCGTCATCTTCTCGTAGATCGAGTAGACATGCTTGGCCCGGCCGGTGATCTCAATGGGCTCGATCGCAACGGTGTCGAGTTCGCTGGTCAGGAAAGCTCCGGCTTCGGCGATGAACGCCTCGCGATCGGCGCGCCGCTGGTTGACAAGCTGCTGGATCTCGGCGTAGCGGCGCGGGTGGAGCGCTGCGAACGACAGGTCCTCCAGTTCGGACTTGAGGGCGTGGATACCCAAGCGGTGTGCAAGCGGCGCGTAGATCTCGAGCGTCTCGCGGGCCTTCTGGATGCGTTTGTTCTTGCTCATGTAGCTCAGTGTGCGCATGTTGTGCAGACGGTCGGCGAGCTTGACGATGAGCACCCGGATGTCGCTCGACATCGACACGATGAGCTTGCGGTAGTTCTCGGCCTGATGCTCGGCTTGGCTTTCGAAGTGGATCTTCGTCAGCTTGGTCACGCCGTCGACAAGCGCCGAGACCTCAGGGCCGAAACGCTCCTCGACGTCGGCCAGCGAGGCGCCGGTGTCCTCGACGGTGTCGTGCAGCAGGGCCGCCTGGATCGCGAGGCCGTCCATGCCGAGTTCGGCGCAGATGCGGGCGCAGCCGACGGGATGGGTGATGAAGTCCTCGCCCGATCGGCGAAGCTGCCCGCGATGGCGTTCCTCGGCAAACAGATAGGCGCGCCGGATCGCATCCGCGTCGACGACGGGATGGTGTACGCCGACCTCGACGATCAGCTCGTCGAGCAGTCCCGTCTCGACGACGGACGTGGCGCTTGTGTCAGCCAATTGCTCGGGCATCGCCACACGATACCGCGGACCCGCCAAACGTCGGTGATCCGCCGTCGAGGAACGCATGGATCTGCTGCAGACGGTCGCGACAGGCCTGAGCGCGGGGCGCGTCGGCAAGCAGCGCGCCAGTCGCCGGGAGCCCGCGGATGCCGTCAGCGTCGACCTGGACCACGCCGATCTGCGACAGGGCACACACGGCGTCTGCGACCGCGCCGGGTGGGCGCATGGGATCGGACGCTCCGAGCAGCTCGCGGTCCAGGTCCGGGCCCCATGGGCGATGCACCCCGTCGGCCAGGGTGCGCCACAGCGCTGCGGCCACGGGGCGCAGTTCCCATCGGCTGTCGGCGACCCTGCGGGTGAAGGCCACCTCCTCGTCGCCCCACAGCAGATGCAGCCAGCGACCCGCCGCGCGGGCCTCAGCCCAGCCTACCGACTCGGCGTCCGGCGGTGGGTCGACGAGCGCGACATGGACATCCGGCGGCAGCTCGACCTCGGGCAGGACGCCGTACTCCAGGATCAGCAGCCCAGGACGGTCTCTCGCCTGCGCGACGCGGCCCCGGAGGGCGTCCAGATCGCATCGCCCCCCGCCCAGCACCGCGACTTCGACACCCAGGCGGTGCGGATCCATGACGTCTCTGAGCATGACCCGGCGATGGGCGGCATCCGCGACGATCGCGACGACGCCCCGATCTGCGCCACAAAGGGCTGCCAGCGCGGCGACGACGGTTCCATCGCCGCGACGGTCACGGACCCCGAGTATTGGAGAGGCGTGCGGTGGTGGCGGCAGCCTGACCGGGTGATCCATCAGGTCGCGCAGGGCGGGCGGGCGAATGCGGTCGGGGCACGCGACATCACATGCTTGCTCACATTGCGCGGCGACGGCGCGTCCGTCGGTCAGCGGGTCGAGGCCCTCCAACGTCACCTTGGGTCCGACCAGCTCCTGCCAGCGATCTACGGCGAGTTGGACGACCACATCGTGTCGGGCACCGACCGACACCTGCGGCAGGCGGTGACCCATGCTCCATCCAAGCGCGCGTGCGTGCGCGGCGCCTGCGCGCAAACGAAGCTGCAGGTGGCGTCCGCCCTGCCCCATCGTCGACGCCGTCTCGACGACGCAGCCCGGCACGGCGAGACGCACCTCGGGGTTGCCGTTCCCGAACGGTTGCAGTGTTTCGAGGGCCTCGGCGTTTGGCAGCGTCAGGTCACGGATGCCGACGACCGCGTCCACGGCGCGTACACGAGCGCGGGTGATCGCGGCCTGTAGAGACATGGCGGCTGCGACGAGCCCGGTGCGAAACGCGGCGATCTGCGCTGTGGGGAGCTGCAGGCCGATCGCCCCGGCATGTCCGCCCCACCGCTCCAGCGGGCCGCTGGCGGCGGCGACGAGCGCGTGCAGGTCGACACCGGGCAGGCTGCGTCCAGAGCCTTTGGCGCCGTCGCCGTCGATGCTCACGACGATGGCCGGCCGGCCGAACCGCTCCACGAGCCGTGACGCGACGATGCCGACGACGCCCTCGTGCCAGCCTTCTCCGGCGACGACCAACGCATGTCCCTCGAGGATTTCGGGTGGGGAGGCCTCGATCATCGCGATCGCCTCTTGGGTCACGCCTTGCTCGACCGTGCGGCGTTCCATGTTGAGGTTCCACAACTCGGTTGCCAGGGCATGGGTTTGGGGCCCGTCGGCTGCCAAGAGCAGAGCCAACGCGCGATCGGGATGCGACATGCGACCCGATGCGTTGATCGCCGGCCCCAAGCTCCATCCGAGGGCTCGCGCGTCAACACCGCGCGGCGAGATTCCGGCCGCCGCGCAGAGGGCCGCGATACCTGGCCGGGGCGACGCGCGTAGCGCAGCCAGGCCCTTGGCGACGAGGCGCCGGTTCTCGCCGACCAGCGGCACGGCATCGGCGACAGTGGCCAACGCGACAAGATCGAGCCCCTCCAACGGATCGGGCGCAAGCTGCCCGGCGCCGTCCAACCGGCCGGCCAGAGCCTGAGTCAGCTTGAAGGTGACGCCGGCGGCAGCGGGCAGTGGCTCTGAGGCCCGCCCAAGGGCGGGGTTCGCCATGATCGCAGGCGGACGGCGTCCCCCTGCCAGGTGGTGGTCGCAGACGATGCTCGCGATGCCAAGCTCGACGGCGCGCTCAAGCGCTTCGACCGCCGTCGTGCCGCAATCCACGGTGACCAGCAGGTCACACCCCTCGTCCGCCAGTCGCTCGACGGTGGCGATATTGACGCCGTACCCGTCGGTGAACCTGCTCGGCAGGAACGAGCGCACGCGGGCGCCGCGGGTCTCCAGGGCGCGGACGAGGATGGCGGTGCTGCAGATGCCGTCGCAGTCGTAGTCGCCGTGGACGACGATGCGCTCTCCGGTCCGAACCGCCGTTGCCAACCGGTCGGCGGCTTCGCTGATTCCGGCAATCGCCTCGGGTGGGTCAAGCGGACCGTCCGACGCGAGGAACGCCCGCGCCTCGGCAGGGTCGGTCAGGCCGCGACGCGCCAGCACCCACGCGAGCGGTTCAGGACACGCGAGGGCCTGCTGCAGGTTGGCGACGTCGGTAAACCGGACGCGCTCGGCTCGCCACGGCATGGCGGGTCACCACCGCCCGGATCGAAGGATGCCGAACAGCACCAGGCCGGCCAGCGCGGACCCTGCGAGCAGACCTGGGATGGCCACGGCGGCGATTCCCAAAAGATGCGGCCCGCTTGTGACGAATCCCCCGATGATCGCGGAACCCAAGAAGACCGCTGCGGCCAGCAGACCCATCACCACGCGGTTGGTCGCCCCAAGTGCACGCTCGGTGGACTCGGTGAACCCCTCCTGCTGGATGGCGATTTTGACTTCGCCGTCGCGCAACTCATCGAGGATGTCGTGCAGCTGGAACGGAAACGCAAGGGCGGTCTCGGCAAACCGTCCCAGGTCGCCGTGGATACGATCCACGGCGACGTCCGGCCGGAAACGCTGAACCATCAGGCGGCGCGCGTACGGACGGGCGGTTTCGAAGACGTTGAAGTCCGGCGAGATCTGCAGGCCGACGCCGGCGAGCGTCGCCAGGGCTTTGTCCAGGAGCACCCAACGGGTCGGGAGCTTGATCTGCAACTGGTAGATGGCATGGAAGATGTCGCGCATCAGTTCGCGTCCTTCGATCTCGCCCATCGAGGCGCCCCAGTAGCGCTGCAGGATGACGCCGAGCTGATCGCGGAACTCTTCTTCCTTCTCCTTGGGGTAGCGCAATCCGAGGTCACGCAAACGGCGCGGCAGGCGGTCCAGGTTCTGGTCGACCGCGTCCACGAAGACGTTGACGGCCGTCTGACGGTCACGCGGAGAGAGCTGACCGACCATCCCGAAGTCGATCAGCCCGATGTGGTTCGGGGCGCAGACAACGATGTTGGCCGGGTGGGGGTCCGCGTGGAAGAAACCGTGGACGAACACCATCTTCATCCAGGTCTCGGAGATTCGCGACGCCAACGTGCGCCGGTCTTCGGCCGACCAGCTCTCAAGATCCGTGTGCGTCAGGGTGTCACCCTCCAGCCATTCCAGCACGAGCACGCGGCTCGTCGTCGATCCCCAGAACACCTTGGGCACAGTGACGGTGGTGTCGCCGGCGAATGCGCGACGGGTGGCCTCGACGTTGCGCGCCTCGATGCGGTAGTCGAGTTCCTGCCGAAGGGTGCGGCTGAACTCGTCGACAAGGCTGACCATGTCGATGAACTCCAGCCGCGTGATCCGTTCCTTGACGACTTTGGCGAGTTGCTCCAGGAGCGCCAGGTCGGCTTTGAGCGTCGCCTCCGCGTCAGGACGCTGCACCTTGACGGCGACCTCGCGACCCCCCGGAAGGCGCGCACGATGAACCTGCCCGATCGATGCGGATGCCACGGGCCTGTCATCGAATGACGCGAATATCTGGTCGATCTCGAGCCCAAGCTCGCTTTCGATCACCGCACGTGCGACGTCCGAGGAGACCGGTGTGGCGGCGTCCTGCAGGGTGCGAAGCTCACGGACGATGTCGGGCGGGACGACGTCAGGGCGTGTCGACAGGAGTTGGCCGAACTTGACGAACGTGGGACCGAGCTCGTCGAGCATCTTGCGGAGCCGCTCTCCTCGCGACCCCCCATGGCCGGCATCGACCGTCCGGCGCTTGTCGAGAAGGAAACCGAAGCCATGACGGGCGGCGACCTCACCGATCTCGCGGATGCGCGCAATGTTCCGCCGTCGCTCTGCCTGAGTCACCGAATGAGGCTACCAAGGTCGCCGGATGGGGCCGCCATTGGATCGATCCTGATCCGCACGAGATCGAGCCCGCCCGCGGAGACAAGCGTGCCGACGGGCCGCAGGGACTCCCGGTCCCGCTACTTATTGTAGTGCGGCTGAGATTGGCCGACCGTGCGGGCCTGGTGTAAATGACAGAAGGACCACTCGGTTTGCAGCAGCCAAACCGAGTGGTCGTTCTGGCACGGCTCCCTACGTGATGATGTACGTGCCGCTGACCGCGAACGGGCCGGTGGCTGATGCCGCGAGCCGCAGGCTGAAGCCGTCGTTCGTGGGTGCGAAGCCGGGGTCCGTCAGGACCGTGAGATCCTCGGAGCGGCAGTTGAGAAGACCGTCCACATGTAGCACGAGGGTGCCCGAGGCAACCTGACCAACGACGGGGCCGATGACCCAGTGTGTCGGCGGCGGGACAACTCCGTCACGAAATGTCACACCGCTGACGACCTGATGTCCCGCCTGCAGTGCGTACCCACCGAGCGCGAACCGGCCACGACGGGGGTCTGACTCCATCCCCGAAGGGACGTCCCACCATGCGAGTGACGGTGCGGTGACAGGCGCCGCGGGGGCCTGGGTGGCAGCGCCACCCCGGTGA
Organism: Actinomycetota bacterium; assembly: GCA_031376485.1. GTDB lineage: Bacteria > Actinomycetota > Thermoleophilia > Miltoncostaeales > Miltoncostaeaceae > CALMEC01. The sequence goes on along the minus strand of JANMDV010000049.1, from coordinate 2,641 downwards.
TGCCCGTTGGAGCCAGTGGTTTCTGTGGCAGGGGCCTGGCCAGGACGAAGGCGCGCCCAACTGTTGACGGGACTGGACGTGGTGAGCTCTTGCACGACACCGCCCGGAGCCATTGACGCCCACCGCGTGGCGGGGTCTGTCACGACCACAGTAGCTGTGGCGGCTGCAGCGACGGCAACCACGACCTCATGGTCGTTCTCCGGCTGAACCATGCATCCCTCGTCATCGACGAATTCATCGTCAACTGCCGGCATCTGCGGGAGCACCACCACCCGAGGCCGCTCGACAGGTGTAACAACCTCGACCTCAGGCTCGCTCACCATGATCGGTGCAGGCTCGACGACCGGCGTGATCTCCTCGGCGACGGGCGCCTCAGGGACAAGCGGCTCACTCACAATGACCGGCTCGGAAACGACCTCCATGACCGGCTCAGTCTCGAAGGCCGGCGTGATGTCCTCGGCGGGGGTCTCCTCGACGTGCGGTGCGTTGACCATGATTGGCTCAATCGCGAACGCCGGCGTGATGTCCTCGGCGGGGGTCTCCTCGACGTGCGGTGCGTTGACCATGATTGGCTCAATCGCGAAGACCGGCGTGATGTCCTCGGCGGCCGGGGTCGCTTCGATCGCATCCTCCACCGCTTCGACTTCGTCCACGGGGTCCCAGATGATCTCGGGGGTGTCCTCGACGATCTCGGTCACCTCGGCCACGGTCGTCTCGACCGGCGTGGCCCAGTCACCGATGCTGAACTCCTCGGCGACGGCGGTCGCGATGGCTTGGGTCTCCTCGACCGTCTCGGCCTCCGCCCACTCGCTTGTGTCGCTTGCGCTCCATGACGGGGTTTCGTCCTCCGGGGACTCCCATGCAGCGGCATCCGACGTCAGATCTTCGGCCGGAACTGATGCTTCGGAGGTCGCCCAACCATCGATCGCGTCACCCGCGGTCCAGTCGAACGTCTCCCCTTCGGCTTGCCAAGTCGCGTCGGTCTGAGCCTCAGGGGCTTTCTCGTCGTCAGGCGACGCATCCCAGCCGTCTGCCGGATCGAAGCTGCCGCCGTCGTCAGAGGTCCATTCGCCGGTGTGGGCCGGCGGGGCGTCCGTCGCCAGCGCGGCGAGGGCGTCGCTCTCTGCATCGGCTTGCCATGACTCGACCTCGGCGGACTCCCTGACAGGGGCATCCGGGGCGGCCCACACCTCGCCGGGCGTCGGCCAACCTGGCTCGTTGATCATGCCGTTCGCGGCCACCGCGAGCGGCGTGGCCTCAGCGGGGTCGGCGATCTCGGGGAACGTCGCGGGACCATCGAGGGTCGGCGCCACCGGAGCCACCTCGCTGGGGGCCGGCAGCCGCGGGACCATGCGTCCTTGACCGGATTTCGGCTCAGCGACAGGCTCAACGGCACCGGCCTCGCTCTGGCGCTTTCGGCTCACTCCGAACGAGCGGCCCTTCTTCTCCTTGGGCGCCGATCCATGCTTCTTCCGGCTCGTCACCATCGGCGTGTCGGCGGACTTGGCAGTCGCCGGCGCACCCTTCGCCTTGCGCTGCTTCAGCAGCAGCACGGTCAGCAGCAGGACGAGCACAGCTGCGCCACCTGCGCGCTGCACCATGGTCAAATCAGAGAGAAATCCCATCGCGTCTCAGTACTCCCGTGTGATGGCCGCCACTTCGGAGGCAGGGCGGTGTCCCCCTGCGTATCGGCTGCAGGAACCTCGGGCTTAAGCTCCGCGAACAACTTTCGGGATCAAGCAGCGATGCGACGGCTGTTGTGACCTCCGCAGAGCGATGACCGCCGTACCGTCGAGGCTGCCGGTCGGTCAGCCTGCGGGGAGCACCCGATAGCTGCCGGCTGCCGAAAATGACCCGGATTCCGCGGCTTCCAGTAGCAACGTGAACCCGTCGCGATCCGGTGCGAACCCGGGATCCGAGAGCACTACCAGGCCACCGTCCAGCACGTTCTCGCTTGCGTCGATCTCAAGGACGATCTGATCGGTTCCGACATCGGTGGGCAGACGGCGGCGGAATGTAACCGCCGAGACCATGCTGTGGCCCGCCGAGGCGGCCCAACCACCGAGCGCGAAACGCCCCTCATCCAACGGTACCTGCCAAGGGTCGCCCGGGTCCACCACCCGGAGCGGCGGAGTCGGGGGCGCGGCGTCCCCGACGGGCGCCCATGGAGCCTTCAGAGACGCTTCGTCGACGACGGAAGATGGGTCCGCCTGCACGGGCTCGTCTCGTGCGGGCGCCGCCGGTTCGGGCATGGTCCCTGCCAACCGATCGTCGACGTCCGCTTGAACCGCCTCGTCCCATCTGGGTATTGGCGCTTCGGGCGTCATCTCCACCATGGGCGCCCCCGCCAACAGGTCGTACACGGAGGGCTTCGCCGGCCCCGAGGGCAGCGGCGGCGCCAGGTCGGCGTACGGGGAGGACGACGTCTGTGCCTCAGGCACGGAGAAGTGCGCCTCGGCGGGCGGGGCAGGTGGCGGAATCGAGATCGGCGTCACAAAATGCTCGGTCGGGGCATCTGGTGCGCGGCCCGGACCGGTGGCGAGCAGACGTGGCGCATCGACCAGCGCGTCGTCGCGGACCAATGCCGTATATGTCGCGAAGGCGGCAATGGCGGCGGGGATGACAAGTCGCAAACGCACTG
>JANMDV010000035.1:0-24365 GCA_031376485.1 Actinomycetota bacterium | reverse complement strand
GTCGACGGCCTTCTCGATACCGCGCTTGAGGCCCATCGGGTTCGCGCCTGCCGCAACGTTCTTGACACCCTCACGCACGATCGCCTGCGCCAGCAGGGTCGCAGTGGTGGTGCCGTCACCCGCGACGTCGTTCGTCGCCGTCGCAACCTCACGCACAAGCTGGGCACCCTGGTTCTCAAACGGGTCGTCCACATCGATCTCACGCGCGATCGTCACACCGTCGTTGGTGACGGTCGGCGCGCCGTATGGCTTCTGGATCACGACGTAGCGGCCCTTGGGGCCGAGTGTGACCTTGACCGCGTCGGCCAAGATGTTGACGCCGCGCTCAAGTGCTTTGCGCGCGTCCTCGTTGAACTTGATCTCTTTGTGAGCCATTACTTGACCGCCTTGGCCAAGACGTCCGACTCGCGCAGGATCAACAGATCCTCGCCGTCGATCTCTACCTCGGTCCCGCCGTACTTCGAGTAGATCACCTCGTCACCCGCCACGAGGTCAAGGGGTACCCGCACGCCGTCGTCGTAACGTCCCTCGCCGACCGCCAGGACTTCGCCGCGCTGCGGCTTCTCCTGAGCAGTGTCGGGGAGCACGATCCCGCTTGCGGTCACATCCTCGGCGTCGATCTGACGGATGACGATCCTGTCGCCAAGTGGCTTCAGTCGCATCTGCAATTCTCCTTTTTGGCACTCTTCACCTGTGAGTGCCAGAAGATTACCCAGCTCAGCGACGCAACACAAGATCAACCGCTCCGACGGGTCCTCCGAAGTGGCGCATGCGCCTGGACGGGCTCCCACGAAGCCCCGCGCGCGCACGTATTGCCCGTCAGGCACCTTCAATCGGCTCATTCGTGACGATTCCCGACAGACCACACCCTTGCGCCTGCCAGGTGTGCGCCGCCCCCGAAACGCCGGGGCCGCGAACGCAAGAGCCCCCTTGATGCCCACCTCCGAGCGCCGGCGCGCCACCGCTCACCCGACGGCCAGACCGAGCGAAGCACAGGCACCCACCCGGTTCGCCGACACCGTCACACTCGGTTTTGCTTTGGAAATAGCCGCCCTGCGGTTCGCATTTCCATCCGCCGGGAGCGCACCCCGCTCCGGTCCGTTTCGCTCGCCATCCGGCGCAGAAGTTGTTCTTGCACGGGCCGTTACCTGTTACTTGAGCGAGGGATACTCAATGATCTCGCTGAAGTGGATGACCGAGACCTCGTCGTCCAGGTTGACTTCGCGTGCGTAGATGTGCGAGAGGAAGTGGATCGTGTCCTCCACAAGGCGAAACTCGGGGTTGTCGCGCTCGATCTCTCGCTGCGTCAGCTCCCGGATCGGCTTGACGTCGACTTGGTCGATGATCGCGGTGAAGATCTTCTGGCGCGGACCGTGACGATGGCCGACCGTCACCCAAACGAGCTGGCCTTTCTTGTACTTGTGCCCCTTGTCGCCCAGTCGGATCGTGGCCGTCTTGCGGCCCTTGCGGAGCTGGTCGATGAAGAGCGGCGAGTAGAAGTTGAGCGCGAACACGGGGTCTCCGAACGGTCAGTGCGGGGCGATGGCGCTCACCGCGCCCGCGGTTTCCTTCGCCACGGACGGCGTCGAACCTGCCGTACCGAGCAGGTACTCCTGCGCGCGCAGGATCACATCGCGCTCGCCCGCGTAGGACACGGTCGTCGCCGCCGCACGCAGCGGCACCAGGCGAACGCCCTCGACCTCGTCGTTGTAATGCGCGGGCGACCCGGCCAGGTACTGGAGCAGGAAGAACTCGACGCGTTTCGCGATACGGGCGCGTTGGCGTCGCGAGTAGAACCAGTACGAGATCTCGCCCAACGGCGTCAGATTGCGTGTCCGAAGGCCGGTCTCTTCCCAGACCTCGCGGATCGCGGTCTCGACCGCCTGCTCACCTTCTTCGAGGTGACCTTTGGGCAACGCCAGAACGCGCCGTTCCTGAACCTCGATCAGCGCGACGAAGGTCTGGCGCCCGATCGGAACCAGAACGACGCCGCCTGCCGAATGCTCATGGATGATGCGCGCCACCCACGGAGCCTACCCACTCGGCTCCGCAGGGGCCGCTCACATCGTTTACTTACCGCGGAAGAGCTTCTTGAGTGCGGCGAACAGACCTTTGCCGGCGGTTTCGATCTCGTCCATCGGCAGCTTTTCGCGGATCTCCTTGAGATCCTCTTTGAGTTCCGCGGCGCGCTCCTGCACCGTTTCCTTGGCGCGTTCCACCTTTTCGCCGCCACCGGGGACCCACTTGTCGAGGGCCTCCCAGCCGGTCTTGCCAGTCGGTGCAGCAGACGACGCGGCGTCCGCGGCAGCAGGCGCAGCACCGCCGCCCCCACCGACCCACTTGTCGAGGGCCTCCCAACCGGTCTTGCCAGACGGTGCGGCAGCAGCAGGCGCGACGTCGCCACCGACCCACTTGTCGAGGGCTTCCCAACCGGTCGTGCCGGACGGCGCGGCCGCAGCAGGCGCCGCGTTGCCACCACTTCCGCCACCGATCCACTTGTCGAGTCCCTCCCAGCCTGTCGTGCCGGACGGCGCAGCAGCAGCAACAACAGGCGCGGCGGCCTGACCGCTTCCACCGCCGACCCACTTGTCGAGGGCTTCCCAACCGGTCGTGCCGGACGGCGCAGCAGCAACAGGCGCGGCATCGCCACCACTCCCGCCGCCGACCCATTTTTCGAGGGCTTCCCAACCGGTCTTCGCAGCAGCACCGGCGATCGGGGGACGGAACTGGACAGGACGATTCGGGCTGGTCATCGACACCTCTCGGGCGGGAAATTGGATTCTTGGATTTGCAGCAGACGACACGATCACGCGCTCAGCGCGAAACTACGCCTGGCCCGTGCAAGGGTCAAGGATTCTCGACGAACCATTTGTAGCTCTCGAGCCGTGTCTGGGCGATGTGACCGGGCAGGACACACCCCGACTCACCGAGATGACGGCAGTCCCGGAATCTGCAGCTCCCCCGAATCGCACGGATCTCAGGGAACGCATCCGCCACGTCCTCGGCATCGAGTGGCGGTAGGAAGAGTGTCCGCACTCCCGCGGTGTCGATCACTGCACCTCCGTTCGGAAGCGGGATCAGGCGGGGATCGCTCGTCGTGTGGCGGCCAGTTCCCGCGCGATCGCTGACGTCACCGACGGCCCGGTCGATACCGGTCAGGCCGCTGGTCAATGTCGACTTTCCGACACCCGATTGCCCGGTAAGGGCAGCGACCTTGCCCGCGATGTGGGCCCGCAGTTGCTCGATCAGGGCATCGTCTTTGGCCGACCCGACGAACACGTCGTACCCGAGACCGGAGTACAGATCACCGAGACCACCCGCCGCGTCGGAGACAAGGTCGGCCTTGGTCAGCACCACCGCCGCGTCGAGCCCGCCGACCCAAGCGGCGACCAGATAGCGGTCGATCAGGTGCGGCCGCGGCTCAGGGCGCGTCAGCGACTCGATCACGAGAAGCTGTTCGGCGTTGGCCACGATCACGCGTCGCGGGCCATCCGGGCCCGCCGCCCGCTCCAGGCTGGTGCGCCTGGGGCGGATCTGCATGATCACGGCGTCCTCGCCGGTGATGCGGGTCGTGACCTCGTCGCCGACGACGAGCGGCCCACCGGGGAGTCGGGGGACGATGTGCGCCTCGCGCACCCGACTCCCCGTCTGAATCGTGGCGGTCGGCCCGGAGACCCGAAGCACCCGGGCCGACCCGCCGGGCATTACGACGCCAACCTGGTCCCCGGTGTCATGTCAGGGACCTCGACGGTGGCGGGAACGAGTGCGCGAAGCGCCTCGGGCGTGCCGGTCAAAACGGGGAACGTCCCGAAGTGGCCCGAGATCACCTGCTTGACACCCAAGAGCCGAACGGCATGCGCGGCTTGGCGCGGCCCCATGGTGAAGTGATCGCCGATCGGGAGCACGGCAATGTCCGGCTTGTAGATCTCACCGATCAAGGCCATGTCGCCAAAGACGTCGGTGTCGCCCGCCTGGTACACGACAAGCCCGTCAGGGAACTCGATGACGAAGCCGGCGGGGTCGCCGCCCTCGACGATCTTGTCGCCGGCCAAGAGCCCGCACGAGTGCGACGCATGGACCATCGTGACCTTGCAGCCCGCCACCTCGACGGTGCCGCCCATGTTCATCTGGATGACGTTCTGGCAACCCTCGGACTCGAGCCACGCACCGATCTCGAAGATTGCGACGACGTGCGCACCCGTCTGCTTGACGGTGTCGACGGCGTCGCCGACATGGTCAAAGTGCGCATGCGTGATCAAAACCGCATCGAGCGGCCACGGGTTGTGGAGGTCCGCCGGCGCGGACGGGTTCCCCTTGAGCCACGGATCGACCATGATGCGCCTCCCCTCGGAGGTCTCCCAAAGCCAGGTTCCGTGTCCGATCCAGGTGACGCTATTGCCCTTCAGATCCATGGTGCTCTCCCAAGCCAGTGGCGGTGTGTGAGGACGTTCCGACGGATGCTACCCAAGCAGCTCCGACGCCCCGAACAGCGCAAGCAACGGCGCGCCGTTGAGTTCGGCTTCGACGGCGGCTCTGCCGCCCTCCTCACGGTCGATCACCACGAGGGCAGCGACAACCTGGCCACCGGCCTTGCGGGCCTTGTCAATCGCATCCAGGATGGAGCCGCCGGTGGTGAGTGTGTCGTCGACGACGGCCACGGGCGTGCCCTCCTCGATGAACGGGCCCTCGATCCAGTTCTGCAGGCCGTGCTTTTTGGCCTCTTTGCGCACAAAAAAGCCGGTCCACCGCCGGCCGTCGATCCACGCGGCGGCGCTGACCGCACAGACGAGGGGATCGGCCCCCAGCGTCAAACCCCCGACCGCAGCCGGTCCGTGTGGCGCCAGCGCCTGATAGCCGAGTCGCCCCGCGAGCGCGGCGCCTTCGGGATCCAGCAGCACCTGCCGGGCGTCCACGTAGTACGAGGAACGCTTGCCGGAGGACAAGACCACCGACTCGCGGGTCAACGCCCGGTCGCGCAGAAGCTCAAGCAGACGTTGGCGATCGGAGGCCGGCACAGACACCGGCGCGATGCTACTGGGTGTGCTTCAGCGATGTCGGTGGCCGGATCCGCCGCAGCACGCGCAGATCACCGGCAGGTACTCGTGCGGGCGGTCCCCGTCGAGCGCCTCCAGGTAGCTTCCTGAGCCGAAGCACCACAGGCACAGGTCGAGGGCCTGCATCGGAACGGTCCGCGGGGGGACGACACGTCGGGTCTGAGGGTCGTTGGGGATCGCCATGGCGTTCCCTCCTCCAACTGGGGGTCCCGGTGTGGGACCCTGTACCACATATATCGGCAGCAGCCAAGCCGAACATTATGCGTATTGTCACGAACATTCATCGAGAGGAACCCGTGGTCGACGTCAGCCCCCAACCAACACCCAACCCGAACGCACTCAAGTTCACGCTGGACCGCCCTGCGACCGACAAACGCAGCGAGACGTACCGCGAGGGCTCCGCCCCCACCGACTCGCCGCTGGGCGCACGCATCTTTGACCTGGGGGGCGTGACCAACGTGTTCCTGACCGCCGACTTCGTCAGTGTCACCAAAGACGACGCGACGTCATGGGATACGCTGCTCCCTGTCGTGATCCAAGCGATCCAGGAGCACTTCGGCGAATGAGCAGCACGACCGGGCTGATCCTGAGTTACGCACTCGGCATCATCTTTGCCGTCGGCGGGCTGCTGTTCTTGATCCTGCTGGACGAGCGACGGTTCCTCTTTGGTGTGCCCTACCTGATCATGGGCATCCTCTTGATCGGCGGGGTGCGCGCTAGCCAGCGCCGGCGCCGCAGACGGTCACATGAGGGCGCGGATGGGGATGACCCGCCCGCGCCGCGCACGCACTGACCCGATGGGCACCCGATGCCCGTACGTGAGGCGGGCGCGGGGATCTTGTGGAGAAATGGCCAATTGGCCGTCGCTGCGACGGCCAATTGGCACATCGGACGAATCGATCGTGTGCCGAGTTGACGCACGTCGGGTCCCTACTTCTTCATCACGACGCCGCCCTCACCGGCCGAGACGACTTCCCAGCCGTCTGCAGAGCGGGCGTTGATCGCCGCGGCGTCGTACGTCTCGACCACATATTCCGTCGGGTCGGTCCGTTTCTCCTTGACGAGCTTCAACATGGCTTTGACGACCAGGAACATGACGAGCGCGACGATCAGGAACGTGATGACCGCGTTGACGAACGCGCCATACCGAAACGTCGAGCCGTTGATCGTGAAGTTCAACGCGCCAAAGTCCGGTTGCCCGCCGATGGCGGCGATGATCGGCGTGATGAGGTTCTCGGTGAAGCTCTTGACGAGATCCGCGAATGCCAAAGCGATGATCAGACCGACCGCAATCTCGATCAGATTGCCCTTGACGATCCATGCCTTGAACTCTTTTGCCCAACTCATGTGTCTGCACTCTCCTTGGCGATTTGACGAGGTGGAGCATGCCCCGTTTCGCATGTCCGGCGCAATGCCGGTACGCACACGACGTCTCAGCCGATGGCTCGTGTCGCCCCAAGCTCATGCGCGCACTCGCGCCGGAAACACGCCGAGATCTGGGCGGCCGCGGCGCTTGAGTGGTCGACGACGGCAACCAAGTCCAGGTCCTCGTGGCGGGCGTAGGGACCGACAAGCGCCCGCGTGACCCAGTCGACGAGCGGCTCCCAGAAGACGCGACCCACAAGCACGACGGGGAAGTGCTCCATGATGCCGGTCTGCAGGAGCGTGAGCGACTCGAAGAGTTCATCCAACGTCCCGAATCCCCCCGGGTAGATGACGAACCCCTCGGCGGCCTTGACCATCATCACCTTGCGTGCATAGAAGTGCTTAAAGTCGAGTTCCAGATCCACGTAGGGGTTCACGTGCTGCTCGTGCGGAAGGATGATGTTGAAGCCGACCGAGACGCCACCTTCCTCGCGGCAGCCGCGGTTTGCGGCCTCCATCACGCCGGGGCCGCCCCCGGTGACCACGGCGAACCCCTCACGCGCGAGGAGCCGTCCACACTCACGCGCGCCGTCGTACACCGCGTCGCCCTCACGAACACGCGCTGAGCCGAAGACGGTCACCGCTGGACGGCCGATCTGCGCGACCGCCTCAAAACCACGGCGAAACTCGTCGGCGATGAACGCGACCTTCTCCTCGATGCGGTTCGTGCCACTGGCGAGTACTTGTTTGTCTTCCACGACGTCTCCTCGGTGTGTCATGCGGGTTCTCGGCCGGCGGACCGGAGGCCCGTCGTTGACGGCGGGGCAGCGGAGACGGGGATCCGCACCTCGAACGTGCTCCCTGAGCCGAGCGTGCTCTGGACGGTGACGGCGCCTCCCAGTGCGTCAGCGAGCTGTTTGACGATCGCCAGTCCCAGTCCTGAGCCGCCGCCGGCCCGGGAGCGGGCGGCATCGACCCGGTACAGGCGGTCAAAAACGAGTGGAAGGTGATCCGGCGCGATCCCAACCCCGGTGTCGGTGACCGTCACGGTCGCCGAGGTCGCCTCTCTGCGGACGCCGACGTCGATACGGCCACCCTCTGGGGTGGCACTGATCGCGTTCTGGATCAGATTGGAGAGAATCGTCCCCACCGCATCGCGATCCGCGTCGACGGCGAGCACACCGTCGGGGCCGCTGAGTGCCACACCCGCGTCCAGGGCGGCTTGCGCGAACCTCGCCACCGCCGCGCGCGCTGCGTCTGCCAGGTCGAACCGCTCGATCACGGGGACCGGACCGAGGTCCAGCCGAGTCAGCTCACGCAGATCCCCGATCAGCTCGCGAAGCCGAACGGCCTCGTCTCGGATGAACGCGACCGCCTCCTGCCGCGCCTCGGGCGTGGACGCCGCCCCGTCTGTGAGCGCCGCCGCGAACCCGTCGATGGCCGTGACGGGGGTGCGAAGCTCATGCGCGACATCGGCCAGAAAGCGGCGCTGGCGCGCATCGGTCTCGGCCAGCCGCTCGGTCATCCGGTTGAACGCGGCGGCCGCGCGCCCCAGCTCGTCAGCCGGTACGTCTGCGCGTACGTTCAGGTCGCCCAGGGCCACGGCCTCGGCCGACGCAGCCAGGTCGGCGGCTTGGCGACGCAGGCGTCGTGCCACTGCGTTCGCGAACCCCCAAACCACACCCGCCGCCACTACGAGAACCGCAAGGAAGAGCGCGACCACCAGCCAATCCGCCACGCCCCCAAGCGCAGACCCACGCTGAAGGCGCACCTCCACCCCGCCCGATCGCGCCGCGGCGGTGATGTCGAGGTCCTCCAACCGCACCAGGTTGTAGTAGAAGCCCCCCGGCGCCGGCCAAGTCACGGTGATGCGCGTGGCGGGCAAATACCGGGCCGCGTCAGCCGCCCGGTCCCCTTTGACGGCATCCGGCACGGCGTCGACCGCCTCGGCGAGCGCACGCGCCTGTGCCTGCAGCGTACGCTCGGAAGCCGACCTGACCCGATCGTCGACGACGCCGCGGATGATTGCCTGTGCTCCAAGAACGGCTATGAGCATGAGGGCGATCATTGCGGCGATCCGACCGCGATAGCTCGTCGGCCAGACTCGCCGCACCACTGCCATCAGGCTTCGTCAGGGTCGAGCTTGTACCCGATTCCACGAACCGAAACAACCCCGCTCCATCCGTCGAGCTTCTTCCTGAGGGTCGCCAAATGGACGTCGACCGTCTTGCCGCCGACCGGCGTCTGATGACCCCAGACCTTCTCAAGGAGGCGCTCCCGGGTGTAGACGATTCTCGGGTGGGCGATGAGTTCGGCCAAAAGGTCGAACTCGAGCCGCGTCAACTCGATAAGCGTGCCGTCCAACCGAGACTCGCGACTGACGGGATCCACCGTGACCCGACCCGCAGTAAGCGGGCCGCCGGGCTCGGGCGGCATCGCGATTCTGCGCAAGACCGCCCGGACCCGTGCGACGACCTCGCGTGGAGCAAACGGTTTGGTGACGTAGTCGTCGGCGCCCAACTCGAGCCCCGCGATGCGACTCGCCTCGTCGTCGCGCGCCGTCACCATGATGATGGGTATGTGCCCGTTGGACGCACGCAGCTTGCGGCAGACCTCCAGGCCGTCGATCTGCGGCAGCATCAGGTCGAGGAGGACCAGGTCGATCCCGCCCTGACGCACCTGGCTGATCGCCGCCTGACCGTCGGCGGCTTCCGCGACCGTGTAGCCCGCTTCGGTCAGATACAGGCGCAGGAGCGCCCGGATCGACTTTTCGTCATCGACGACCAGGATGTGACCACGGCTTGCCATCGCTTCGGGCAGTATCACAGGTGCCATATGCCGGAGTTGATTCGGCGGCCCCGAGCCCCTACCTTTCCGTGGCCCTGGCGGGATAGCTCAGTTGGTAGAGCACACGACTGAAAATCGTGGTGTCCCCAGTTCGAATCTGGGTCCCGCCATTCTCCAGAGCCGCCGTGCTCCCGCCGGCAGGCGCGCGCCAGGGACGACTCCGTTTGGCGGACGCCGCGACGCGGCATACACTCCCGCCCCGCCCGCTTATCAACGCCGACCACCCGACGTCGAGGCCACATCATCTTGGACTGGAAGCTCTTCTCGTACCTGAACGACCTCTTGGTCGGCCACCCTTACCTCGCCGACGCGGTGGAGGACTTCTCCTCGTGGAGCGTCCCGCTCCTGGCGATGGCGACGCTCGGCCTGTGGCTGTTGGGACGGCCCGGAACCCCGTCCCGATGGAAACTGGCAACCGCCTCGGCCCTCGCATCGGCGGGTGTCGCACTCGCCATCAACCAGGCGATCGCACACCTGTGGGCTCGCGAGCGTCCCACCATGGCGCACCCGGCCGACGCGCACCTGTTTTTCGCGGCGCCCTCGGGGGATCCGTCGTTTCCGAGCGACCACGCCGGCGCGGCATTCGCCATCGCCTTCGCGGTCTTCTTCCTCAGCCGGCGCGTGGGCATCGGATTCCTGGTGGCGGCAGCGGCAATCGGAGTGAGTCGCGTGATGATCGGTTTGCATTACCCTGGCGACATCGCTGCGGGAGCGCTGGTGGGTCTGGGTTCGGCTGCGCTCATCCACGCTGTCGGCCAGCCACCGCTTCGAGCAGCGGTCGCGCTCGTGAGCCGGCTGACCGACCCGCTCGCGCGCCCGATCTGGCGCCTCTTCGATCGCAGTGCGGCCGCCGCCGCACGCCGAACGTAGGGCAGGGACACAGGCTCGGTCACGGTGGCGGCAGTTCCCGCCCGCCTCGCGTTTGCCGGTTCGAGAACTTGAACAAAATGTAAGGGTTTGACGCTGCACTGGGGCGTTTCGTCTCATTGGCCGATACATGGCCTATGTCCCCGCCTGGAAGGTGTTACCTGTGAAGACCCGCATTGTTCTCGTCGCCGTCGTCGCGTCCGCCATGGTGGCGGTTCCCGTCGCGTCGGCGGTCGACGGCGCGCCACTCCCACGTCGCGACGGCGTCGTCGTCGCATGGCAGGCCCGATCGACGACAGCCATCGTCATCACCGGTGACCAGCGGGCATACGCGATCCACACGTTGCGGCGCATCGCGCCCGGCTCGCGCGTTCGGGTCGAGGGGATCAAGTGGGGCACGCCCACCTCGGGCATCAAGTGGTCGGTCACCCCGTCAGGGATCAAGTGGGGCATCCAACGGGCCGCCAACGGGAGCTACCAGTCACAGCTGACCAGGCTCACAGGCAGGGCCACCGCGATGAGCCTCCGCGGCACGGTGGTGCGTCGGTTCGACCGACGCGGGGTCGTCGTCTCCGTCCGGGGCGCCACGTTCGTGATCCCGCTCCGGGGCGCAGTCTGGCTGCCCAGTGGCAAGCGCACCAACGCCACAACGACGCTGGGCCAGTTCGGAGCGGCCGTCACCATTCGCGTCAGCTTCGACGCCAAGGGACGCGCTTTCACCCGGCGCGTCATCGAAACGGCCCCGCCCAGCCCGACCCCCACCGTGCCGGTGTCGGGTCGTATCACCGCAGTCGACCTGGCTGCGCGCACCCTCACGGTGCAGGCGGGATCCACCGCCTTCCCGGTGGCTCTCACGATCAGCGTGCCGTCTACGGTCGACCTGGCCAACTACCCCGTCGGCTCACAGATCGCGGCCACGGTCATGCAGGCCGCGGCCCCGGACACGACGATCGCCGTGCGGGCGCTCTCGCTCAACACGACCTTCGCCCAGGCGGATTCCCCTGTCACAAGCATCGTGATCCCTGCGCCGAACCCGCTTCATGTCGCTGCGATCAACGACCTGAAAAGTCGCTGGTCGGCGGGCCGCGCCCAGGGAAGTGTCCCGAACACCGGTGTGTTCACATCGGAGCAGAACAGGCTCAGCCGAGTCGCATTCCTGATCAACGTCGGCGACAAGACGAAAGCGATCTCCGAGTTGGAGCAGTTCGACAAGAAACTCCGCAACGCAGCGATGGACATCATCACGACCACGTTCCGTGACGAGGTCATGGCCGCGGCGACTGTCCTTCGAGCGCAGCTTCTCGCGGGCTAGTAGTCGCGGCACCGCAACGCCCTCAGGGTCGGAAGGCACGTCCGGCCCTGAGGCGATTCACCGGTTGTGCATCGACTGGATCGCGGTGATCAGGCCATCGACCGATTGTTCGGGTGACTCGGCGGACACCGTGAACCCCGCGCGTCGCGTCGCCTCGCTCGTCGTCGGGCCGATCGTGACGAATCGCAGCCGAACGACGACGTCGTGCCCCACGAGTTCGGCGAACGCGTCCACCCCCGACGGAGCAGTCAGCACGATGTCGTCGGCCGCGAGGGCCGCAGCCACCGCCCCGGGCGTCACGCGGGACCGGACCGTCTCGTAGAACGGGACGTCGTCGACGAGCGCCCCGGCGCGGCGCAGACCCGCGGGAAGCTCCGGTCGCCCCACGAGCGCCCGCGGCAGCAGGATCCTGCAGCCGTCGAGGTCAACGTCGGCGAGTTCCATGACGATCGCCTCGCCCGTCGCCCGCTGCGGAATGCGATCAACCCCGAGGCCGTGATCCCGGAGGCTGGTGGCCGTCGCCGCTCCGACCGCCACGATCTTCGTCGCCTGTGCCGGCGCGATGCCCCGTGACGCCAGTCGCGCTCCGAAACACGTGGCGCCATTGACGCTGGTCAGCACGATCAGGTCGTAGGAGGCGAGCCGGTCGAGCGCTTCGTCGATCTCGGCGCTTTCTGCAATCGGCACCACCCTGGTCAGCGGGAGTTCCACGACGTCCGCGCCGAGCGCCGTCAGCCGGTCGACGAGTTCACGTGATTGCCCCACCGGCCGCGTCACCACAACGCGCCGACCGGTTAATGGTCGACTCATTTCACCGCGATCCGCTCGGCCAGCGTCGCGGCCAGATCGGCGCCCAGCCGAAGCGCATCCGATGGCGTGCCGGCAACTTCTGCGCGGGCATGCGCCCCGCCGTCACCGGCCGCAGCGAAACCGACAAGGTGAAGCCTTCCGTCGGTGACGACGCCGAGCGCCCCGATCGGCTCCTGACATCCACCTCCGAGCGCCGCCAGAAGTGCCCGCTCTGCACGCAGGCAGGCGGCCGTCGCGGGATCGTCCAACACCGACAAAGCCCGCGCCAGATCGGGCCGATCCGCACGGCCCTCGATCGCGAGCGCGCCTTGACCTGGCGCCGGAACGCACACTGCGACATCCAGCGGCGTCATCCCGTCGGGCGTCAGGCCAAGGCGCGCCAGACCCGCGGCGGCGAGCATGAGCGCGTCGACGCCCTCACCACGGGCGAGCTTGTCGAGGCGCGTTCCGACGTTGCCACGGATCTCGACACACGTCACATCGGGACGGGCGATGCGAATCTGTGCAGCGCGCCGGGGACTGCCGGTGCCGACGTGCGCGCCTGGGCCGAGCCCATCGAGCCCACCGGGAGGGCCGATCAGCACGTCGCGTGGGTCCTCGCGCTGGGGCACCGCAAGGATCCCCAACCCCGGTGGAAGCTCGCCTGGGAGGTCTTTGGCCGAATGCACCGCCAGATCGGCCCGCCCGTCGAGCAGCGCCTCTTCGAGTTCCTTGACGAATAGTCCTTTGGTGGCGTCGGTCGTGCCTGCGGCGCTCCAGCGGTCGCCGGTCGTGACGATGTGCAGCAGCTCGACCTGGTGGCCTGCATCCCGGAGCCTGTCTGCGACCCACCCGGACTGCGCAAGCGCGAGCGGCGAGCGGCGGGTGGCGAGCGTCAGGTCGATTGGTCGGTCTCGACGCCGAACAAATGCCGGATGCTCTCGAGGTGGGCTACGCCGTCACCCTCGGCGACGGCCGCGCGGAGCCTGACGGTGGGCTCGTGGAGCAACTTGTTGACGATCGCTTTGGTCAGCTGCTCAAGGCGTTCGCGGTCGGCGTCACTCATCGCACCCCATTGACCGGCGACACGCTGGGTTTCGGTGGCACGGATCCGTTCTGCCATCTGGCGCAGCGCACCGATCGTCGGCGCCACCGACAGGGCGCGACGCCATTCGGTGAAGCGAGAGGCCTCGTCCGCGACAATCGCCTCGGCCAACTCGGCTTCGCGCATCCGACCGTTGAGGTTGACCTCGACGACGCGTTCGAGGTCGTCGATGTCGTAGAGCCGGACCCCGGGCACCGAGGCGATGTCGGCTTCGAGGTCACGCGGGACCGCAATATCGATGAGCACCATCGGCCGACCTGGCCGCTCGCCCATCGCCCGCTCGACATCGTCGTGACCGAGCAGCGGATGCGGCGCGTCTGTCGACGAGATCACGATGTCGGCGAGGGCGAGTTCGGCGGCAAGACGGTCGAACCCGACTCCGTCACCGCCGATCCGCTCCGCAAGCCCACGCGCGGTCGAGATCGTCCGGTTCGCGACGACGAGCTCGCGGACACCCGACTCAACCAGGGCGCGGGCGGTCGTCTCGGCAACCTCCCCCGCCCCGATCAGGAGCGCGCGGCGCGCGGTCAGGTCGGCGACAGCCTCACGTGCCAGCTCGACGGCGACGCTGGCCACCGACACCGCGCCCGAGCCGATCCCGGTTTCGTGTCGGACGCGTTTTCCCGTCTCGAGCGCCTTGCGAAAGAGGTTGTCGAGCACCGGTCCGACCGTGTCCTCCTCCTGCGCACGTTCGAACGCGTGACGCACCTGGCCTTGGATCTCGCTCTCGCCAACGACCATGGCGTCGAGGCTCGACGCGACGCGCAGCAGGTGTGCCGCGACCCGCTCGTCGCGATGGGCGTACCGTGCGCAGTCGAGTTCATGCCGGTTAATGCCCGTATGAGCGACGACCGCTCTGCAGACGGCCTCCTCGGCGGCGGCGTTCTCGTCGGCCCGGACGTAGACCTCGGTGCGGTTGCAGGTCGAGAGCGTCACCGCTTCGCTGATGCCGGGCACGGCGACGATACTCCTCAGCAGGGCCCTGGCCGCAGCGTCGGTCAGGGCGGCCTTCTCCCGTTGCTCGACTGGTGCGGTCCTGTGCGACAGACCGACGACGATCAGATGCATCGCGCTGATGGTATCCGACCTTGTGGCGTCAAACCGCTGCACACGGTGCGGACACGCGGTCCGACCGTCCCCGATACTACGCCGAGTCGCCGTCCTTGCGGCGTTCGACCAGCCGGGTCAGAAGCTCCACCTCACGTGAGATACGCGCGGTGCGCAACCCCACCACCGCGACGTAGACGAGCAACACGAACCACACGACCGCGAACGCCGCAACGACGTAGTCACTCACGACGGATCCTCCAGCAGGCGCCGCAGCCTGCCGAGCGCCCTGTCTGTGCGCCGTTGTAGGAGCTCCAACTTGAGCAGTGTCACAAAGACGGCCGCGACGGCCACCTGCGCCACCACGAGCCAGACGAAGATTCCGCCGTCGATGTTGATGCCGTTGCTGTCGATGGCAGTGGGATGCACCGAGTCCTGGGCCCTGCGCACCGCGTAGAACGAGAGCGGCACCGAGGCGAACGCGATGATGGCGAACACCGCCGAGAAGCGCGCGCGGCTTGAGTCCTCGGACGAGTTGCGCAGCACGAAGAACGCCCCGTAGAGCAGCGCGATGATCAGGTACGTCACCAGGCGCGGATCCTGCCAACGCCACCACGTGCCCCAGTAGCCCCGCGCCCAGATTGATCCGGAGACGATGGTCAGCACGACGAACAACAGGCCAAGCCCGACCGACACCGCGACGATCTCGTCGTAACGCTCGTCACGGCGGCGCAGATAGAGGATGCCCGCCACGCAGGCCACCAGGAACGCACCCAGCGACATGATCGCGATGGGAACGTGCAGGTACAGGATGTTCTGGATGTCGCCGTCGGCGTTCTCGGGCGCAACGAAGAACGCACCGATGATCGCGACGGCCATCAGGACGGCACTCGCGACGGCCCAGACGGCGATGCCACGACCAGACCCTCGGGGTTCAGTCATCGAATACCGCATCGAAGGTCGCGAACGCCACAAGTCCAAACGTTACCGCAATCCCCACCAGAAACAGGCAGTAGTTTCGGTACTGAGCCATGTCATTCGGCCCCACCACCGCGTGGGTTGCGCCCGCGGCGGCGATGACTACGGGGACGAGCAGCGGCAGGAAGATGACCGGCATCACGAGTTCACGCGCCCGGGTGAACACGGCCATCGCCGCGACCAGCGTGCCGAGTACACCGATCGCGACATCCGCGATGAGGCAGATCAGGAAGAGCCAGCCGATGTCGCCCCAGTACGGCCCTTTGACGAAGAAGATGCCAAGTAACGGCACCGCCACGACCTGCACCGCGAGCAGGTACCCCACGATCGCAACCGCACGGGCGAGCAGCATCACAAACCGGGACACCGGCGCCACCAGCAGGCCGTCCAGCACGCGTTGCTCGCGCTCGGCCACGTAGCTGCGCCCAACGCCGAGCACGGCGGCGAATGCCAACGGCACCCACAGCAGGCCTCCGGCGAACCGCGTCAGGTCGCTCTCGCGGGTGCCAAAACCAAACTGCAGGATCACCATTGCGATGACCACGAACAGCGTCATCGCGATCGCCGTGTCGCGGGTGCGAAGCTCCAAACGCAGGTCCTTGAGCACGAGCGCGCGGAACTGCCGGACGGCGCTCATCGGGTCTCACGCTCATACTCGGCGCGGAATGCCGTGGCGTCGAGACCGGCGGTCGCGCGCTCCAGACGCACGCGCCCGGCCCGCAGCACCATCACTCGATCCGCGATGCGGACCGCGCGCTCCACATCGTGCGTGACGAGCACGACGCTGGCGCCGTCGGCAACGACGCCATCGAGCAGCGTCGCGCCCGGCGCATCGAGCCCCGACGTGGGCTCATCCAGCAAGAGCAGCGACGGACGGTGCAACAGCAGGCGTGCGATCCCGAGCCGTTGCGCCATCCCGCGGCTGAACGCGCGCACCGGCTCGAACGCCCGCGCCAACAATCCGACCAGGTCCAGCAGCTCTTCGATGCGATCGCGTGGGTCGGGCACGCCGTAGAGGTCCGCGAAGAGCTCCAGGTTCTGCAGCGCGGTCAGATCCAGGTAGACGAGCGGGTCGTGGCCCAGGTAGCCCAGGTGCGGGCGCACCGCATGCGCCTCGTCGGGCAGATCGTGACCCATAACGCAGAGCGTTCCCGCTGTGGGACGGTGGAGCGTTGCGAGCATCCGCAGCAACGTCGTTTTGCCGGCGCCGTTCGGGCCCACGATGGCCAGGGTCTCACCGGATGCCAGGTCGATGTCGACCCCGTCCAAGGCACGTCGCTCCCCGTACGCCTTGACGAGTCCGCGGCCGGTGATCAGGAGAACGTCACCTCGGCCAGAACGAACGCGAAGAACACAACCGCCAGCACGCCGTTTGCCACGCCGAACGCCGTCTTGATTTGATCGTCCGTTCCGTCGGTGACGACGACGTTCTCGTAGACCAGCACGGCTGCGCAAACAGCGACGCCCACGAAGTACACCACCCCGACGCCGGCGGCGATCCCAGTCGCGATCAGCAATGCCACGGTCGCGGCGTGCAGGCCGCGCGTGATGCGAAGCGCGCCTGCGCGGCCGAAGCGCATAGGAATCGACTGCACGCCGTGCGCGCGGTCGAACTGCTCGTCCAGGAGCGCATAGATGATGTCGAATCCCGCGATCCACGTCGCGACTGCCGCCCACAGATACAGCGGCGCGGGGGCGAACGCTCCCGTCACCGCAAGCCACCCGCCGATCGGCGCGATCCCGATCGTAATGCCCAGAAGCAGGTGACAGGTCCATGTGACGCGCTTGGCATAGGGGTAGACCACAAACAGGGCGACGGGAACAGGGCACAGGTACCACGTGATGGGTGGGAGTTGGCTGACCGCGAGGATCAGTGCCGCCAGGCTGGCTGCGCAGAACCAGACGACTTGCATCCGTGTCAGCCGCCCACTGGGAAGCTCACGCATGGCGGTACGCGGGTTACGCGCGTCGATCTCGGCGTCGATCAGCCGGTTGAGCGCCATGGCGAGTGAGCGGCCTCCGGCCATCGCAAGCAGTATCCAGCCGATGCGCGCGGCCGCCGGAACGTCCATGCTCGCCAAGAACGCCCCGGCCAGCGCGAACGGTAGCGCGAACACCGTGTGGGCGAAGCGGACGAAGCTGAGGAGGGCCGGCACGAGCGCCAGCCCCTGGGCCGGCCGAGCGGCGCGAGAGGTCACCACACCCACATGTTACCGGCCGGTTTCGATCGGCCGGCAGCTGAATGTCCCCAGCAGAATCGCCGGACGGCGTAGACTCATCGTGTGATCGCCCGACTGTGGAAAGTCGCGCACCGTGGAGCCTCGGCGGCGCTTCCTGAGAACACGCTGCCCGCGTTCGGGCGGGCCATCGAGCTGGGTGCCGACGTCATCGAAGCCGACGTCAGGCTGACAAAGGATGGCGAGGCGATGATCCTGCACGACGCCACGGTGGACCGCACGACCTCGGGCTCCGGGCCGCTGGGGAAACTGACCGCGGCTCAGGCGCGGGCGCTGGACGCGGGAGCAGGAGCCCAGATCCCGCTGCTGGCGGAGGTGTTGGAGATCGCGCGCGGACATGTCCGGGTCAACCTGGACATCAAGGAGGTCGAGGCAGTCGGGCCCGCCGCGGCGACGGTCACGGCACTCGGCATGGCCGGATCGGTTTCGTTCATCTCGTTCTTGCCGGAGGTGTGGGAGGCCCTGCATGACGTCAACCCCGGGTGCCCGGTCATCCAGTTGGTGGATTCGGCTGCCGGTCTGGCCAGCATCGCGATGGGCGACGTCGGGACGCAGAGCCACATGGCGGGCGTGGGCGTGCCGGCAGCCATCGTCACGGAGGGAATGGTGGAGCGGATGCACCGGCACGGGCAAGGCGTGTTCGCATGGACCGTCGACGACGACGCCGAGATGCGCCGGCTGATCGCCCTGGGCGTCAACGGCATCGTGACCAACCGCATCGACGCACTCGTCGAAGTCGAGCGTCAGCTCCGCGCCGCCGGGTAGCGCCGCATCCTCGGCAGGGCTGCGCCCGTCGCGATGCGGCCACAGGCGCGGAAGCGAAAGAACGGCGAAGTTCCGATCCGCCAGTCGTAGCCGTGCCCTAACCGCGATCCAGAAGCGAACGGGAGAGATCTGGGAGGATGTGGGACATTCCAGTTCGGCGCGCGACAGATCCCCGGACGCGCCACCCACCTCCCCAGAAGTGTGCCAACACCACCGTTTGTGGCGCGATGGGCTGAGAGGCCTGCAGGGCGGCGTTTCGTGCGTGCAGAACCCGTGGGCGTAATCAACCTGCCATGAGCGATGCAGTCCGACCGTTTTGGCACCATGGAACCCATGGTCATCGGCTACGCCCGAGTCTCGACCGACGGTCAGGACGAATCCCTTCAGATCGATGCCCTCAAGGCCGCACGCTGCGAGCGGATCTACGTCGATCGCGCGAGTGGCGCGCTTCGCGAACGACCTGAGCTCACCAATGCCCTACGGGATTTGCGCGACGGGGAAGATGTCCTCGTCGTGTGGCGGCTTGACCGCATAGGTCGAAGCCTGCGTCATCTGGTCGACCTCGTTGGAGATCTCCGCAGCCGCAAGATTGGCTTCCGGAGCCTGAACGATCCGATCGACACGACAAGCGCGAGCGGCAGGTTGGTCTTCCACGTCTTCGCCGCGTTGGCGGAATTCGAGCGGGATCTCACTCGTGAGCGAACAGCCGCCGGGCTGGCGGCGGCCCGAGCACGTGGCCGGGTGGGAGGCCGCCCGCGTGTGATGACCGCCGAAAAGATCCGGCTGGCGCGTCATCTCTATGACGAGGGCGAGTTGGTGGTGCAGCAGATCGCGGAAACACTCGGCGTGAGCCGGCGAAGCATCTACCGGAGTCTGCAGTTGGAGAGCGGCATTGTCGAGACGCTGAGGTGAGCGGGACGGATGCAATGCGGCGCCGTCCTTCGGCCCAGACCGCTCAAGAGGGTGTGGCCCAGACGCAGCTCGTCGTCGTGAAGACGCTGGGATGGATCTTCCGGGAGCAACCGACCGAGGACTTCGGAATCGATGCGCACGTGGAGATCGTTGATGAGGAGGTTGTGACCGGCCGGCTTCTGGCATTGCAGATCAAGTCCGGTCCCTCGTTCTTCGAAGAGGCGGCTGACGGCGGCTGGTGGTTTCGTCCCGAGCCGCGGCACGTCAATTACTGGCGCTCGCACTCGCACCGACCTGCCGTTTGAAGGTGCATGACCCTGTGATCCCGGTGTTGAGCGTCGCGTTTGCTTTCTGGCATGTCAGCGAGTCTGAAGTAGGCCAAGGCTCGGTGACCGTTGATCAGCGACTCGATAGCCGGATCATCAGATCGAACGTTCTCGAGGAGTTCGAGCTGCGCTTCGCTTAACGTGACAGGGATAGGTGCCTTCCAACGGCGCGACGATTTCCCTGGCGCCCTAGCCCTGCTCGAAGTACAGCAGGGCCGACTCGACCTCCGCGCGCATCGGCCGCTCCAGGCGACCGACCTCCGCAACGCGACCGACCAGGCATCCGCCGCAGCGGGCCGCTCCCTCGCGGTCCTCCAGTAGCAATAGCGCATCAGTCTCCAGCATCAGCATCCGCACCGCTTCGCCGTAGCGGCGCTGCTCAAGGAAAAGATTGAAGCCTGCCAGGCAACGAAGGTTTTGCAAGGTTACGTCGATATCGATCGCCCCCCCATCCAGGCATCGGGCGTGCCGACCGATCGGAGGTTACTCACACACGATGACGTCGAAGCCGGTCCGGATGATCGACTGAACGTAAGTGCGGTGAGTGTGCGATTGCGATTACGCCTGCCCCGCTTCGGAAAGTGGCAGGAGTTCAGGCTCGTGTGGTGTTGGTGTCTCGGCCTTCGTGGAGGCGTTGAGGTACAGGTCCATCGGTCGTCGCATCCCGATCGCTTCGTGGGGTCGGATCGTGTTGAAGATGTGGCGGTAGGCCCCGACCTCGTCGGCGAGTTGGGGTTGTGACCGTCGCGCCGCGTAGCATGCGGACCATCGACGACCTGCTCGCAACAATGCGCGCTTCGTCGAGGACTTCCCAGCGGGACACCTCGACGTGCGCTCCTCGCGCCCCTGACGTGCGCGTGTTCGGTGATCTCGACGGCCAGCCGTTCGCCGCCGCCGGCGAGTGCCTCGAGGAGATCCGGCGTGCAGAGCGTTGCCGCGCTACATCCGTTTCGTCGACAGCCTCCTCACGACCGCCACCGAGCGGGTCCAGAAGGTCAAGCTGCCCGAGGAGGGCATCACGGCCGACACCTTCGACCGTGAGGCGATGACGCGGTGAGGCTGGAGCCCCTCTATCGCGCGACCTTCCGCTACCCCGACGGCGGCCACGGGACGACGCTCGAGGGCGAGGCCGGCAGCGAGGGGCACTACTTCTTCGTGGCCGAGGGCGCGGTCGAGGGCCGCGTCCGCGGCGTTCTCCACGGTGCCAACCACCCCCGCTCGCGGGTCGACCGCACGGCCCTGCCGAGCATCCAGGGGGCGATCGAGACCGACGACGGCGCCACGATCATCTTCGACTGGCGCGGCTTCGCCCGCTCCTATCCGACGGAGCGTCGTCAGATCCTGGTGTCGGCGACCCACGTCAGCGGTGACGAGCGCTACGCTTGGCTCAATGACGCCGTCTGCGTCGGCGCCGGCGAGATACGGCCGCGCGACGCCTCCGGCGGCCCCCGAGCCGTGGTCGGAGGAGAGATCGACTTCGTGATCGAGTTCGCGGAGGTAATCTGGGAGCCAATCACCGAGTAGTCGGGAGGACGATGTGTTCGCACTGCTCGCCACCTACACCAAGCCCGCCGAGGAGGTCGACCAACTTCTGGATGAACACAGGGCCTGGATCATCCGCCACATAGAAGCCGGCAGGATCCTGCTCACCGCCCGCCAGGTTCCGCTGACGGGGGGCCTGATACTTGCTCGCGCGGGCAGCGTCGACGAGGTCTGGGAGATGATCCGCGAGGATCCCTTCCACGCCTCGGGCGCCGCCGAGTACGACGTGCGCGAGTTCGCCCCGGTGCGAGCGGCGCCCGGACTTGAGGGGCTCCTGGAGCAGTAGGGCCGCGCGGGCGGCCCCTCAGACCGCCTCGCCCGCGAAGCCCCTCCAGGCGGGGACGTCGGGCAGCAGAGAGCGTCGCTGGCGCTGGTGGCGCCGCATGCGCGGCAGTTGCGACTCGCCGTACGGCAGAAACGGACATAAGTGGGGTTTGCGTTCACTCAGGGATCCGGGCGCGTCATTCGACGCGTGTCGCCCCCTTTTCGGGCACTTCGATCGAGCCATTTACCGGACGGTCTCGGCTCCGTGTTCCGGGGCCGGCGATCCACCCGCGTTGCGCGGAGCAACGAGTCGGTCACAGGTGATGCCGGTATGTGATTGCGTCGCCGGGGGCCGTTTCAGTCTCGGCTCGGGGACTCCAACGCGACTTCGAGGTCTCGACGACGGACGACACCGACGAGCGTCCCCTCTGGTGTCGTGACCAGCGCCGACGTGAGCTTGCGTCCCTGCAGGCGTTTGAGCAAGTCGGTCGCGGTGATGTCTGGGCGCACCGTCGATGGCCCGGCGTCCATCGCCGCTTCGACAGTGGTGATGCCGGTCGCGGCGATGGCGCTTTGGCGCAGCCGGCCGAGGACGACTCCCTGCGTACTCAGCACGAGCGCGAAGCCGTAGTCGCTTGCTTGGAGTCGGGTCCGGATGTGTGCGGGGTCTTCCTCGAGGGTCACAGTCGGCACGTCGTCTCGAGCAAGCATGCCGGCGGTGAACCGCTCAGCGTGGTCGCCGTCTGACGGGAGGTTGTGCGCAAGCCAGTCGAGCTTGCCGGGGACGTAGTCGTAGACCTTGGCGAATCCCAGGGTTTCGAGCCGACACGCGGCTCGTGGGCTCATGTCTCAGAGACAGTCATAGCAATAGACCACAACTGGTTTGGTCGGATCGAGCGTGGCGGTCGTCACGGCGTTGAGGTCCTTGAGCGGGATGTTGATCGCCCCGGGCAGGTGCTCCTCGCGGTACTCCTCGTGGGGCAGGACCTCAACCAGCTGCGCACCCTCGTCAAGGAGTGTGAGCAGCGCCGGCAGTGCGATGCGTGTCGACATGATCGCCCTTCAGGCTCGTGCGTCGGTGAGGGCGGCGAGCACGAGCTCATCCGGTGGGATCCCCGACAGTCCCCCGGATGTTTGGTAGAGGCGGCATTTGAGGCCGAAGTCGCTTCGCTCCGCGGCGCCTGCTTCGACGTCCATCCCGTCGACGCGAAGACTCGGCGAGCCAAGGAACCCCGTGGCCCGCGCCTCATCGTCAGATTCGACGTGCACGAGGCGGACTTCCTCATCGACGCCGGCTCGGTCGAGGAGCGTGCGAAGTCGGGGCATGAATGCCTCGTGATTCGGGCAACCATCGAAGTAGAGCAGTTCGATCTTCATGGGCGGTTACTCCTGTCGGTCACCGCGCAGCGGCGCCGGCGCCGTGCCCACACCGCCAGCGCCACCAGCACGGCAACGCCCAGGATCCCCGCTCCCAAACCGAACGCGGCGCCCAACGTCAGTGCCCCGACGAGACCAACCGCGAGTGGGAGTCCAGCGCAGCAGACCACCGCGACCACGCCGAGTCCGGCAGCTGCCAGGGCTCCACGCGCCGTGCTGCCGGGGTTGCGAGCTGATCTCATCAGCAGGGCCCATCGATCGTGCGGCAGGCGGCGACGTGCTGAGCGTTGTCGCGAAGCAAGCCACGGGCGAGCGCGATGAGTTCGGGCACGCGTTCGTCGGCCAGGCGATAGAGGATTGTCCGCCGGTCACGACGCCAGGCGACGAAACCGCACCACCGAAGACACGCGAGGTGATTCGAGACGTTCGGCTGAGCCAGCTCCAAGCGCGCGACCAGGTCCCCGACCGACGCTTCTGCCTCGCTGAGCAGCTCGAGGATGCGAAGCCGTGTCGGGTCGCCGAGCCCGCGGAAGTACTTCGCCAGTAGGTCCGGCTCGGCGGGAGCCTGGGGCAGGCGGAACGCCCCCGACTCGCTCTGTGTGAGATAGGACTCGACGGTGGAATTCACAGGAGCAACGTATCAGACAAGGCTGATATGAGAAGATCATCAGTCGGTGCTCTGGGTGGCGCCCCTGGGCTCGAGCAGCTGCCCCAGAAGCGCGGAGACGTTTCCCTGAACCCAGATCACATGACCGGCTCCGGCAAGCTCCGGTGAACCGGGGTTCACCCTTGCGGTGCCAGGCACCTCAGGTGAATGACTCATCCAGAGCGCCGCAACATAACGAGCTCATTCACCTCAACTGCCCGGCACTGGAAGGTGAATCATGTTCGCCCCCGCAGGCTTCAGGACGTGCCGCCGAAGTCGACATCCTTGGTCTCGACCGTCCCCGCCGTCCGCCCGGGCGCCGTCTGGTAGGTCCAGTACAGGTTCGTGTGCGCGATGACGTGGTCCGGCGGCGGCGCCCCCCATGCCGTCTGGTCCTCCGTCGTGTGGGCGTCGCTGACAAGGGTCGCGTCGTACCCCCTGACGAACGCGCCGTGGAGCGTCGAGCGAATGCACGCATCGGTCTGTGCGCCGACGACGACGAGTCGCCCGACACCGAGGCCCGACAGCACGGTCTCAAGGGTGGTGTCCTCGAAGGAGTCGCCGTAGTTCTTCTCGACGAGCGGCTCAGCGTCGCCCGGAGTCAGCTCGGAGACAATCCGCCAGTCGTCGCTTCCCCTTCCAAGTTGCTCGTCGGAGTGCTGGACCCAGACGACGGGGACCCGTTCGAGCCGTGCCTTCTCGACGAGGCTGCCGACGTTCGCGACGACCACGTCACGCTCGTGAGCCCCCGCGACGACGCCGTTCTGCACATCGACAACGAGCAGTGCGGTGTTCGGCCGGTTCTGAAGTGTGGTCATTGCCTCCCCTTGCTCACGCTGGACTCATGTGTGTCCACGAACGTGGGCACACCGTGCGGACGCATTCATTGAGCCTAAACGGTCATCGGTTCACGCGGAAGCAATCGAAGAACC
>JANMDV010000018.1:0-5963 GCA_031376485.1 Actinomycetota bacterium | reverse complement strand
CGGAGCAGGTGCAAGAGGTCCTCTCGATCCCAGGGCTCACGGTCTACGCCGGCAACGACGATCTGCTGTTGCCGGTGGTGCTCGGCGGCGGCGCGGGCGTCATCTCGGTCGCGTCGCACCTGGTCGGCCGACAGATGCAGGGCATCTGCGAGGCGGCGCGGGCAGGCGACGGCGCGTCTGCGACCGTGCTGGACACGGCATTGCACGGTCTTTACGAGGGCTTGTTCGTCACCACGAGCCCCATCCTCATCAAGGCGGCGCTCGAGATCCTGGGAGTAATTCCCTGTGGGCATCTGCGTCTTCCACTCATCGAAGCGACCACACAGGAGCGCGACGTGCTGACAGGACTTTTGGAGGCCCAGGGCCTTCTCGTGAACGCGTCGTGACCGACGCCACTGCCCTGAGGGCCACCCCGATCGGCGGAACGGGGGAGATCGGCAAGAACATGTACATGGTCGAACTCGGCGGCCGGATCGTGATCATCGACTGCGGGGTCAAGTTCCCGACGCCGGATCAGCTGGGCGTCGACCTGGTACTGCCGGACTTCGAGGTGCTGGAGGGACGACTCGGCGACATTGAGGCGTTGATCCTGACCCACGGCCACGAAGACCACATCGGGGGTGTCCCGTACTTCATCAAGACGGTTGGTCGCGTACCGATCATGGGGACGCGGTTCACGCTCGGGCTCGTCCGCAGCAAGCTCGAGGAGCACCGCCTCAAGGACGTCGACCTGATCGAGATCGCTCCGACCGAGCGCCATCAGGTGGGACCGTTCGAAGCCGAGTTCATCCGTGTCACGCACAGCATCCCCGACTGCGTCGCGGTCGCGCTGCGCTCCCCCGCCGGCATCGTCGTCCACACGGGGGACTTCAAGTTCGATCACGCGCCGATCGACGATCAGCCCACCGACGTCGCCGCACTTTCACGCCTGGGTGACGAGGGCGTGCTGCTTCTGATGGCCGACTCGACCAACGCCGAGGTGCCAGGCAGCATCGCCCCCGAACGCACGGTCGGCACCGAGCTTCGCCGCCAGTTCGCCTCCGCCCCCGGACGCGTCGTCCTGACCGCGTTTTCGTCGCACGTCCACCGCGTCCAGCAGGTGCTGGACGCCGCCCACCACGACGGACGTTTCGTCGCGCTCGTCGGACGGTCACTCCTTCGCAACTTCAACATCGCGGTCGGCCTGGGCATCGTGCGCGCCCCGCAGGGCGTGCTAATCAACATCAAGACCATCGACGAGCATCCCGACGACGAGCTTGTCATCGTCACGACCGGAAGTCAGGGCGAACCGCTGTCGGGCTTGCGCCGTATGGCCTACGGCGACCACCAGAACATCACGATCCGGACCGGCGATACCGTCGTCTTCAGCTCGCGCATCGTCCCAGGAAACGAGTTGGCCGTCAACGAAACGATGAACCGCCTGATCCGCTCCGGCGCGCGCATCGTCTCGCCGGACTCGGCTCCAGTGCATGTGTCGGGCCACGGCGCCGCTGACGAGCTTCGGCTGATGCTGCGGCTTGTGCGCCCCAAATTCTTCGCGCCGATCCACGGCGAGATCCGCCACCAGAAGGCCCACGCCGAGATCGCGAAGGCGCTGGGCGTGACTGCGGAGCGTACGTTCCTGCTCGACAACGGGCACGTGCTCGAGATCGATGGCGAGCGGGCATCGGTCGTCGAGAAGCTCGACATCGGCCTGATCTATGTCGACGGCCTGGGCATGGGTGATGTCGCAGACGGCATCCTGCGTGACCGCCGGCACCTGTCCGAGGACGGGCTGGTGATCATCGTCGCAACGCTCTCGGCCCGCGACGGGCTGCCGATCGGCGAGGTCGACGTCATCACCCGCGGCTTCGCGGCAGCCACCGACGAGCTGATCACCGCGACCAGGGAAGAAGTCGAGAAGACGCTCAACGTCTCGGTCACCGAGGTCGACATGCTCCAGCGCCTCCTCCACGACGCCGTTGCGTCACTTATGTGGAAGCGCGCCCGCAAACGCCCCCTGGTGCTGCCGGTCATCGTCGAGGTGTAGGCCGAGTAGGCCGATCAGGCTCACGGCGGGATGATCTCGCCGTTGGGGGCCCTGCGCGCCGTGGCGCAACCGCACCCGGCTCCGCACGAGTGGCCGCCGAAACCGCGGACCGACGTCACGGTCCGGCCGCGTGAGGGACGGGAGGTGACGAAGCCGGTCAACCGTTGGGTCGCAGGGGCGCCGCAGCTGGTGCATGAGCGATCGGCATCGGTCAGGAAGCCCTGCCGAAAAACCTCGAATTGACGTCCGCAGCGCTCACACTCCATGTCATAGGTCGGCATCCAGACCTCCACGTTCGGTGATGCGATTCACAAAAGGTCGCGCTTCGCCGCCGCCGCAAGTGCCTGAACGCGGTTGTGGGCGCCGAGTTTCGTAAACAATGTGCGGATGTGGGTCTTGACGGTGTTCGGCGACAGGCCGGCCTCGTCGGCGATCTGTTGGGTCGTGAGCCCCATGCCGATCAAGGCCAGGACTTCGCGTTCGCGGCCGGTCAGGACACTGTCGATTGATCGCGGCCCGTTGGCACGATGGGGGAGCATCGCCCCGCCGATCCGTGGGTCGATGACCGCCCGTCCATGCACCACCTGCATCAAGGCGGACAGCAACGTCTGCTCGCCGACGTCTTTGAACAGGCATGCCGTCGCTCCGGCCCTCAGGCAATTTCGGACCGCGATCTCCTCGGGATAGGCGGTCAGGATCACGATCGCGGTCTCGGGCCACCGCTCTTTGACCCGGGCGCAGATGGTCGCTGCGGGAAGATCGGGCAGACGAAGATCGAGCAAGAGGACGTCGGGGTGGAACTGCTCGCACCGCAGCACCGCCTCGGCGCCGGTCCGGGCCTCGCCCCGCAGGTCGAAGAACCGGCTGCCGGAGAGCAGGAGCCGCATGCCGGCGATGACGATGGGATGGTCATCCGCCACCACCACCGTATGCGGCATACGACGCATCATCGCGGGAGCCTCGGTGGTGTGCATCGGTCCAATCCTGAGGGGCTTGCCTCGACCATACCGCCCCGATCACCGCGGCGAAACCAACGTCTCACCCGAACGGGTGAGACGCTCAGGTGCGAACTGACGGCCCCGTCATGGCGCATATCGCGTCATGCCCTGCAAATAACCGGCTCTCTGAGCCGCGTACGACCAGACGATCTCCTTGACGACCTCGGCTATGTGGCCGAGTGTCGGATTGTCGATGGAGAAAGGAGATTCCAATGCCAGAGACGATGAGGGCGGCGGTGTTCAAGGATGTTCGTGACATCCACATCGAAGAGGTTCCGATCCCGCGATGTGGACCGACCGACGCGATCGTCAAGGTCACGACGACGACGATCTGCGGGACGGACTCGCATATCTGGCGGGGCGAGTACCCGGTGGCGCCCGGACGGGTGGTCGGCCATGAACCGGCCGGCGTCGTCCACGAGGTTGGCGAGGCCGTCCAGGGCTACCAGCGGGGCGACCGCGTTGTGGTCGGCGCGATCACGCCATGCGGGTCGTGTTACTTCTGCCAGGCGGGTGACTTCTCCCAGTGCGCGGGGTACGAGGATCAGTGGGGGATCATCGGCGGCTGGCGCCTGGGCAACTCCATGGACGGAGTGCAGGCCGAGTACTTCCGGGTCCCATACGCCCAGGCCAACCTGGCCAGGATCCCGGAGGGCCTGTCAGACGACGAGGTCGTCTTTGTCACCGATATCGCGACGACGGGCATCTCGGCGGTCGAGACGGCAGAGGTGCAACTCGGCGACTCTGTCGTCATCTTCGCGCAGGGGCCGATCGGATTGTGTGCCACCGCCGGCGCGCGCCTGCGCGGTGCGGGACTGGTCATCGCAGTCGACTCCAACGAGCGGCGCCTGGAGATGTCGAAGGCGATGGGCGCGGACGTCGTGATCGATTACACGCAGGAGGACCCGGTCGCGAAGGTCAAGGCGTTGACCGAAGGCAGGGGAGCGGATGTCGCCATCGAGGCGCTCGGGATCCAGGAGACGTTCGAGAACTGCCTCAAGGCCGTGCGGCCCGCCGGAGTCGTCTCGTCCCTCGGCGTCTACGGCGACAAGGTCACGATCCCGTTGGAGGCCTTCATCTACGGGATCGGCGACATCGACATCCGAACGACGCTGTGCCCCGGCGGCAAGAAGCGCCTCGGCGCGCTGATGAACCTCGTCAAGATGGGCCGCCTGGACCTGAAGCAGCTCATCACCCACCGCTTCGCCCTGGACGACATCGAGGAGGCGTACTCGCTGTTCTCAAACCAGGAGGACGGTGTGATCAAGGTCGCCGTCACGCCCTGACGACGGCCGCGGTACGCGGTGATGGAGGTCCGGCGAGTGCCGACCTCCATCACACCGGCGTGGCGAGTACCCCAGGAGCCTTGAGCGAGGCCCTCACCGGCCCCGACACCTCCTGTCGCGGGCAAGCAAAGTTCCGGAGATTCCCTGGATCCGGGCTCAAGCACAGAACGACGGATCAAGGTCGAGCGGCCACCGTTCCACGCGATCGCCGACCAGGAAGATCTCGGACGCGTCATACGGGATCGTCCACAACGATACGCCCTGTCTGCGATAACCGGTGTCCACGGCACCCTTCGGCAAGGATGCGTTCGCGTCGAAACCGCGGGACGTGGTGGAGTCGCCGAACACGTTGTCGGGGTCGCGGACGTACGTTCTCGACGATTGCACGTCGCCCCAGTGCGTCGCGACGGGCAGGCCGGTGGAGATGATCGTCGCCGCCTGCCACCCGCAGTGAGCGGGTCCCTGGCGTTGCCCGATGACGTCGAGACGCACCAGGCAGCCGTCGGGGTCCGTCCACCCGTCGTCCGGCACCTTGCCGGCCCAGTCGGGCGATTCCGTCAGGGACGTCGGCGTTGACGGCTGAGAAATGCACCGCCGGGCCTCGACGCGCTGAACGGGGGCGGGAACCGGTTGCTCCCGTGCGACTCCGCCGCACCCTCCGAGCACGAAGAGCACTCCGCAGAGCGTTGGCCCGAGCACCCGTCCCATATTCGTCGTACGCCGCCGGGCGCCGCGACGTCACCGAGCCGGCGAACCTCGGTCCCTGACGCGAACGACGATGCGCAGGCCCGACCAGGTTGCATCGATGGCGCAGACCTTGTTGTCGACGAGACCCGCGGCGAGCGCAATCGCGCGGACCGCATCCTCGGTGATGTCGGTCGCGACGCCGGAGGCCCGTTTGGGCCATGCGATCCAAAGGCCGCCGGCATCGTGCATCCCGGCACGCAGTCGGTCGATACGGCCCTCCAGCACCGCGCGCGACGTGTGGAACGCCACGATCACGTCGGCGTCGCGACCGAGCCTGCGGACGATCCTGACTCCGTCGGGGATGGGGGAGAGCAGCGTCTCGAAATCGTCAGGCGCGCCGACGAGCGCCAGGCGCGAGCCCTCCCTGACGCCCAGCTTCTTCGCGAGCGGCGTACCGGAGTAGCCCGCCCCGGTACTCATCTCTGCAGCCACTCCACGATCAACGGGGTCACCACCTCGGAACACTCGCGGTGCGGCCAGTGCCCGGCACCGGGGATCACCTCGCGCCGGTACTCGCCGGTAAAGCGCTCCTGTTGGCCCGAGCTGACTGACGGCGAGATGCACCCGTCGTCGGCGCCGACGATGGCGAGGGTCGGCACCGTAACCGCTTCCGCCCATCGGGCCGCCGACGCGCTGTAGGCCGGGTCACGGTGGTGAGACGAGAAGGCGGCACGGTAGTAGCCCAAAGCGGCGGTCAGCCCACCCGGGGCTCCAAGCGTGCGCTTGACCGCTCCCCAGTCCTCGGGTTCGAGCGCCCCGCCGGGCGACCACTCCGCGACGAGTCGGTCGATGAATGCGAAGTCGTCTTGGGCGACGACCTTCTCCGAAAACCCCTCGGCCAAGAACAGGAATTCGTACCACGACCACCGCAATTGCTCGGGGTCGCGTCGCAGGGCCCCTGCG
>JANMDV010000277.1:0-7234 GCA_031376485.1 Actinomycetota bacterium | reverse complement strand
CGGCTCGTCACGAGGGTGGTCGGGAAGCGGGCCAGCTCGCGTGCGAGCGCATCGCTCTCCCCCTCCGTCACGACGAGCTTGACGAGCGCCGACGAGTCCGCGTATACCAACCGTTCTCGGGCGGTCGTCACTCTTCGCGGTCGTCAGCCAGGAAGTCGCCGGCAGTGCGACCCGGGGCCGACCGTCGCACGATGGGTCGATCGAGCGGCACCGGGACGCTGGCCTCGCCGCTTGCGATCATCCGTTCGAGCTGGCTGCGATCTGCGGGCCCGAGCACCGCGACGACAACCGCGTCGCGGGTCACTTCGTAGCTTTGTCCCGCCTCGACTGCCCGGAGCACCTTGGTGAGCGATTCCCGAAGCTCACGAACACCGATCTGCTGAGTCATCGTGTACACATGGTACCACACTGCTCCCTCGCGGCAACAGAACGTACCGCGCGAGGGGCGTGCAGCCCTCGACTGAACAGAACTTCTGAGTTCGTCGAAAGGGCCGGGCGTTCACAGCCGCCCAATGGCGTCGCAGGTCTTTTCGATCTCCGCGAGGTTGTGCCCGCTCGCGAAGAGGTCGACGTGGGGGAGGGCGGCGGCCATTCCGCGGGCCAGGGGCTGATAGTCCGGGTTCTCCTGGAGCGGATTGAGCCAGACGACCTTGTGCGCCAGACGGTGCAGGCGGGCCATCTGGTCGGCCAGAAGCTCAGGCTCGCCGACGTCCAAGCCGTCCGAGCAGATGACGACGACGGCGCCTCGGATGGTGTCGCCCTTCCCGTACCGGGCGAGCATCTCGCGTACCGCGTCACCGATACGCGTTCCCCCGTCCCAGTCGCGGGCCTCGTGGGCGGCTTTCGAGAGCGCCTCGTCCGGTCTGGCGTGGCGCAACACTCCGGTCAGGCGTGTCAGGCGGGTGCCGAACGTAAACGCCTCCCACCGCTGGTCGGCCAGGAGCGCGGCGTGGGCGAAGATCAGGAGCGCCCGCGAGAACGAGGACATCGATCCGGAGATGTCGAGCAGCAGCACGACGCGGCGTGGTCGCTCCCGGCGGGTGCGATGAAACAGTGTCACCGGATCGCCTCCCGTGCGAAGCGCCCGCCGCACGGTGCGGCGCAGATCCAGGTCGCCCCTGCGCGAGCCGACGCGTCGGCGGGTTCGGCGGACCGGCGCTACGAGCCGCAACCGGTTGATCGAGCGTGAGAGTTCGGCCAACTCGGCCGCGTCGAGCGCGGCGAAGCTCCGTTGGCGCAGCCGTTCGATCCGGCTCGCCATCTTGACGTCCTCCGGCACGTCCATCTCGGGGAGCGTGTCGGTCACCGACATGTCCTGTTCGGTCACCGTCCCGACCAGCCGCATCTCCGGCGGAGGTCTGCCGACGGTCGGGTCGATCTCGTACGCGAAGAGCTCACGGAACACGCGGTCATATACGGCCAGGTCATCGCGGCGGCCGACGAGCGTGAGCCGTCCCGCCCAGTAGAGATCTCGCGGGGTCGCGGTGATCGCCTCGGTACATGTCCGCAGGCGACCGATCCCCACCGGAAGCCCGGCCTGCCGTAGGGCGCGGCCCAACTCGACGATCCGGTCCACGCTCATCCCATCAGGCCAGGCCGATGACCCTCGCCAGGTCCGCGCCGATCCGGTCCTGGTCTTCGCGGTTCTTGACGACCCACCCGAGCGTGTCGTTGGCCGATGCCTCGTCGATGGGCGGCGCTCCAACCAGGTGCAGCGCCCGGGTCCAGTCGATTGCCTCGGCCGGCCCGGGGGGTTTGGCCAGGTCCATCTGCCGGAGCCGCGCGACCGCATCGGCGACCGCGCCGGCCAGGACCGGTTCTGCCTCGGGTACGCGCAGCCGGATGATCGCCACCTCGCGCTCGATGCTTGGGTACTCAAGCCAGTGATACAGACACCGGCGCTTGAGCGCGTCGTGCAGTTCGCGCGTGCGGTTGGAGGTGATGATGACCGCCGGCGGCTCGGTGGCCCGGATGGTCCCGACCTCGGGGATCGTGATCGCGAAGTCGGAGAGGACTTCGAGCAGAAACGCCTCGAACTCGTCATCCGCGCGGTCGAGCTCATCGATTAGCAGGACCGCTTTTGACCCCGCACGGATGGCCTGCAGCAACGGGCGCGCGACCAGGAACTTCTCGCTGAAGAGCTCCTGCACCCGTGCGTCGTGATTGAGCGCGCCGTC
Organism: Actinomycetota bacterium; assembly: GCA_031376485.1. Lineage (GTDB taxonomy): Bacteria > Actinomycetota > Thermoleophilia > Miltoncostaeales > Miltoncostaeaceae > CALMEC01. Next base: position 5,057 of record JANMDV010000277.1, on the reverse strand, counting down.
CTGGATCGCCCGTGCGTGCAGGAGCTGCCGCGAGTAGTCCCACTCATACAGCGCCTGACTCGCGTCGATGCCCTCGTAGCATTGGAGCCGGATCAGGTCCGCCCCGAGCACGGTGGCGAGCGCCTTGGCCGCCTCGGTCTTGCCGACCCCAGGTTCACCTTCGAGCAGCAGCGGCCGGTGCATCTGAAGCGCCAGGTACATCCCGACTGCCAGTCCGTCGTCGCACAGGTAGTGCGCTTCAGCGAGACGCGCGGCCAACTCCTGCGGTGAGGAGACGCTCATGGGCGGCAGCGTACCTGTCCCGTCCGCGACCGGTCGGACCGCCTGCGAGCGGCGCGAGCAGTGGCCGACCCCGTTGCCGCCAAGTGGCCGACCCCGTTGCCGCCGGGGGAGGTTGCCGTCTCAATGCCCAAAGCGTAGGTTGGCTCGCAACGTCCGTTACATGGAGTCTGACCGTGCGCGAGGTGCTCGCAATGCTCGAAGGGTGGTCCCAACGAGGGACTCGCGCTGCGTTGGCGACGGTCGTCTCGGTCGAGAAGTCGGCTCCGCGGGGGCCCGGGTCGATGATGGCGCTCAGCGAGGACGGGCAGATCGTCGGTTCGGTGACCGGCGGGTGCGTCGAACCCGATGTGGTGATGGCAGCCGAGGAAGTCCTGGCCGGTGGCGCGCCGCAGCTTCGCGAGTACGGGATCGCCGACGAGGATGCATTCGCCGTCGGGCTGCCCTGCGGCGGCGCGGTGCGGATCTTCGTCGAAGCGATGGACCCCGAGGTCATCGCGCGTCTCGCAGATGCGGTCCGGGACGAGGCGCCGCTCGGGGTTGTCACACGCATCTCGGGTCCGGACATCGGCGAGCGTGTGGTCACCGACGCCGACGGCGCCGACGACGAGGCCGCCGCGCTGATCCGCGCCGGGCAGAGCGGCGCGATCGGCAGCGGCGACGACGAGCGCTTCGTGCTGAGCGTCGCCGCCCGTCCCCGCATGTACGTGTTCGGCGCCATCGACTTCGCATCATCGCTCGCCACCCTCGGTCGCTTCATGGGCTACCACGTCACGGTCTGCGACGCGCGCTCCGCGTTCGTCACCAAGGAGCGCTTTCCGGACGCCGACGAGATCGTCGTCGCGTGGCCACACGAGCTGATCGCAGACGCCCCGATCGACGAGCGCAGTGCCATCTGCATCTTGACGCACGACGCCAAGTTCGACGGTCCCGCCCTCCACGCGGCGCTCAAGACCCGCGCCGGCTACATCGGGGCGATGGGCAGCCGGCGGACCGTTGCGCGCCGCGAGGAGCGGCTGCGCGCCGAAGGCCTGACCGACACCGATTTCGCGCGCATCCATTCGCCGATTGGTCTCGGCATCTCATCGAAAACCCCCGAGGAGGTTGCAGTGGCAATCGGCGCCCAGATCATCCAGACAATGCGTTCACGCGTCGCGCCGGCACCGAGCGTGAGCCGGTGATCATCGAGAACTCCTTCGAAGTGCCCGGCACCCCCAAGCAGACGATGGAACTGCTCTTGAGCGCCGAGCGGGTCGTGCCGTGCATGCCCGGCGCCGAGCTCGTCGAGGTCGTCGATCCCAGGAACTGGCGCGCCAAGATGCGCGTGCGTCTGGGCCCGGTCGGGATGGACTTCGACAACAAGATCGAGCTGGCCGAGATCGACGAGGCCGCAGGCGTCGTCCGGATGAATATCAGCGGCCGCGACACCCGTGGCAAAGGGGGCGCAGACGGAACCGTCGAGGCGCGCTTCGCCGCCATCGCGACCGGTACTAAGGTCGACATGACCACCGACCTGCGCTTCAGCGGTCAGGCCGCACAACTCGGCCGGCCGAACGTGGTGCAGGACGTCGCCTCCAAGCTGGTCGGCGACTTCGCCAAATGCCTCGGTCAACAAATGACCCATCAGTCGGAGGCCGAGGCCTCCGCATCCGACGGCGACCCGGACCCCGTGCCGCTACACCCTGTGCCACCGCCACAGGCAGCCAAGCCGCTGTCGGCGTTCTCTGTCCTCATGGCCGCTGTCATCGGAGCCGTCAAACGCATGGCGCGGTCGGCGGTCTCTGTCCTCAGGCCCATTATCACGAAGGCCGTCAAACGAATATTCCGGAAAGGGGGCTGACCCCCGTGGGACAAATCACCGTCACCGTCAACGGGCACCGCCACCAGGTCGACGTCGAACCACGCGACCTGCTCGTCTACACCCTCCGCGAGACGCTCGGCCTGACAGGCACGAACGTCGGATGCGACACGTCGAGTTGCGGCGCCTGCACCGTCCATCTCAACGGTGAGGCCGTCAAGTCATGCACCGTGCTGGCCGTCCAGGCCGACGGGCAGGAGGTCACCACGATCGAGGGGCTCGCTGTCAACGGCGAGATGCACCCGATGCAGCAGGCCTTCACGGAGCATCACGCCCTTCAGTGCGGGTACTGCACGCCAGGAATGATCATGGCGGCCGTCAGCCTGCTCGACGACAACCCCTCGCCGTCCGAGGACGAGATCCGCCACGGGCTCGAGGGCAACCTCTGCCGTTGCACCGGCTATCACAACATCGTCAAGGCCGTGCAGGCCGCGGCGAGCGCCTAGGAGGCCCCCATGGCAACGACAGAACCCAAACCTCAGATCGGACAGCGCCGTCTTCGCAAGGAAGACCCGGAGCTCATCACCGGCCAGGGCCGGTACGTCGACAACATCACCGTCCCTGGGATGTTGTGGGTCCACGTCGTGCGCAGCCCCTACGCGCACGCGACGATCAAAGGCATCGACACGTCCAAGGCCGAGCAGGCCGAGGGCGTGGTCGCCGTCTACACGGGCGAGACGCTGGAGTTCGCCGGCCCACTCGTCATGGCGTGGCCCATCAACGACCAGGTCAAGAACCCGGCCCATCACCCGCTGACCAAGGACAAGGCCCGCTACGTGGGTGACCCGGTCGCTGTGGTCGTGGCCGACACCCGCGCCAATGCCAAGGACGCGGCCGAACTGGTCGAGGTCGACTGGGATCCCCACCCCGCGGTCACCGACATCAAGGAGGCCCTCGCCGACGGCGCGCCGATCGTCCACGAGGAGTTCGGCACCAACAACGCCGGCGATTGGATCTTCGAGCGTGACTCGCCGGTCCCGCCCCGTAACCCGGCTGGGCCGTACTTCGAGGACCCGGACCTTGTCACGATCAAAGAGGACTACTACCTGGCCCGGCTGATCCCCAACGCGATGGAGCCGCGCGGCGTGGTCGTCGATCTGACCGCGTCGATGGGCGAGTACACCGTGTACTCCTCCACCCAGATCCCCCACATCCTGCGCACGACCCTGACGATCACGTGCGGCATCCCCGAGGCCAAGCTTCGGGTCGTCGCACCGGACGTCGGCGGCGGGTTCGGCTCCAAGCTCGAGGCCTACCCCGAGGACGCGATCTGTCTGGCGATCGCCAAGACGCTGCGTCGGCCGGTCAAGTGGATCGAGGAGCGCAGCGAGGGCTACGTCGCCACCCTGCACGGTCGCGAGATGTACCAGACCATCGAGTTGGCGGCGACCAAGGACGGTGTGCTCAAAGCTGTCCGGGTCAACCTGTTGGCGTCAATGGGCGCGTACCTGCGCATCATCACCCCCGGCATCCCGATGCTGGGTGCGTGGCTCTATGCCGGTCCGTACGACTGCGAGGGCTATGACTTCCAGTACACGAACGTGTTCACCAACAACACGTTTACCGACGCCTACCGCGGCGCCGGGCGGCCCGAGGCCACGTACGCGATCGAGCGGGCGATGGACGCGCTGGCGCGCAAGCTGGACATGGACCCGATCGACCTGCGGATGAAGAACTTCATCACCAACGACAAGTTCCCCAACTACACGATGGTGACGGGGCTGACGATCGATTCGGCCAACTACACGGGCACCACCGAGAAGCTGCTCGAGATGCTCGACTACCCCGCTGTCCGCAAGCAGCAGGCCGAGAGTCGCGCGAACGGCGGAACCAAGGTCATCGGCGTGGGGTTCTCGACCTGGCTCGAGATGTGCGGCATCGCCCCGTCACGGGTGCTGGCAGCGCTCAAGTACATCGCCGGTGGATGGGACGCGGCGACCGTGGAGTTCATGCCGACGGGCACGGTGCGCGTCCTGACGGGCGTCTCGCCGCACGGCCAGGGCAATGTCACCTCGATGGCGCAGATCGTCGCCGATCAGCTCGGCGTGGACTTCGAGGACGTGGAGGTGCTGCACGGAGACAGCCAGGTGGTGCCACTCGGTCTCGACACCTACGGCAGTCGCGGGTTGGCCGTCGGCGGCGTTGCGCTGTACAAGGCCGGTGAGAAGATCCTGGCGAAGGCCAGGACGCTGGCAGCCCACCAGCTCGAGTGCTCCGAGGACGACCTGGAGTTCGCCGGCGGAGACTTCACGGTCAAGGGCACCGACAAGAGCGCCAACATCAAGGGCCTGGGCTTTGCGGCCTGGGCGGCCCACGACCTGCCCGACGGCATGGAGCCGGGGCTCACGGCGACGCACCTGTACGACCCGCCCAACTTCAGCTGGCCCAACGGCTCACACGCGTGTGTGGTCGAGGTCGACACGGAGACGGGCTCGATCGACATCCTGCGCTACGTCGCCGTCGACGACTGCGGCGTGCAGATCAACCCCAACATCGTCGAGGGCCAATTGCACGGCGGGATCACCCAGGGCATCGCCGAGGCGTTGTTCGAGGAGGCGCTCTACGACACCGAGGGCAACTTGCTGACCGGCAACATGGCGAGCTACATGGTCCCCGGTGCGCCCGAGATCCCCTCGTTCGAGTTGGACTCCACCGTCACCCCCAGCCCCACCAACCCGTTGGGTGTCAAAGGCGTCGGCGAAGCCGGCACGATCGCCGCCCCGCCGGCTGTCATCAACGCCGTGGTCGACGCCCTGTCGCACCTGGGCGTCACCAACATGGAGCGGCCGGCAACGCCAGAGCGTGTGTGGCGCGCGATCCAGGAGGCCAAGTCATGATTCCGAGCAAGTTCGACTACACACTCGCCGAGTCGGTCGAGCACGCCATTGAGCTGCTCGGCCAGGACCCGGAGGCCAAGCTC
>JANMDV010000262.1:0-2331 GCA_031376485.1 Actinomycetota bacterium | reverse complement strand
GGGTGTTACAGCGCGACACCGAGGTGTCACAAAATGCACTCATCTCTGTGTCAATCCGCGACACGTTTGTCGTCCGGAGAATCCGGCGTCGGCGCGCGGCCGGCGTCGATTCGCCGCTTGAGCGCCCGCAGCATCGCGCGCTTGGCCAGGAGCTTGCCGCGGGTGATCGTCGCGTCCGCCGTCGCCTCGCCCAGGTCGCGCATGAAACTGCGGTAGGCGTCTTTGGGCGACATCGCCCCAAGCTCACGCGCGTACTCGATCGCGGCGTCGAACTGGGCCGCCGCAAAGCCGAGCGGGTCCTCCGCCAAGGCGGTGATCAGGCCACGGCCGTCGGTCAGGAGCGCCACCGGGTCGTGTATGAACTCGGTGAACGTGCCCCACAAGCCGTGACCGAACCCGGCTGCGAACGCCGTGGCTCCGACAACGACGATCTCGCCGCCCGTACGCACGGTCCGCACGACGCGCCGAAGCGCACGGCCGATCGCGGGCGTCCGCCGCTCCCGCGGGGTCAAGCCGAGGTCGGGTGGACGCGGAGCGGGTTCGCTGATGCGATCGAGTCCTGACCAAATCTGGGGGACGATCGGCGGCGCCCGATCGGGCTGCACGTGCGCGGCGAGCCACGCTCCCGCCGCGGCGAGCAGGAGTGCCACGACGATGACGATCCCGACGTGTTCGACGGTCGCTTGTCCCGACACACCCGTCCGTCGCTGGCGCCTGGCGTCCATGGCGCGACGCTACGTCCGGTAGGTGTTACAGCGCTGCACCGAGGTGTGCCAATGCACGCACGAAAGTGCGCCAATCGTCGCGCCGTCCGGGGCGTCCGCGCCACTCGGCTCGGGAGGGTTCGATCGTGACGACCCCTCCGCAACGACCGCGCCGCGGAGGTATCCTGCCCGACGTGCGTCCCATCTCGTCAGTCGTGCATACCGTCACCGGCACGGCTGGGCGCCTCGCCGGCAACCTGCACCAGGCGGCGCGCCGCGCACGACTCGAGGGCGAGCGCCGCGTCCTGCAGCGCCAGCACCGGGCAGCCCTGGAGGCCCTCGGCACCCGGGTCGTCGAGCTGACCCACGACAGCGCCCTCGAACTCCCGCTCGGCCCCGAGATCGCAACCGTCGAGGCCAAGCTCATGGAGATCGACGCGAAGACCGCCGAGATCGAGTCGCTGGGCACCCCCACGCCGGAGTCCCCAGCCGCAGGCATGTGATTGGCCGCCGAGCAAGAACGGGCGGTCATCAGTTGAAATTTCAGCCGCATGAAGACGTTTGGCCGCGCCCGCAGGGCGGGGCCATAGGCCGCCCAAGTGCCGTGTCTGAGGCGGCGTATGGTCGTCCCAAGTGCCGTGTCTGAGGCGGCGTATGGTCGCCGTCGGAGGCGGCGTATGGTCGCCGTCGGAGGCGGCGTATGGTCGCCGTCTAAGGCGGCGTATGGTCGTCCTCCTCACCCCTTGCGGCCTGTCGGCCCCGGTGTAGTCTGCGGAGACTCCGTTTTGTCGTATGCGAGGAGGAACGGGGCGTGCGGGTCGAACCAGATCGCCAAGGGCACTACAGCTCCGAGGCGCCGGCCTGCCATCGGTGCGGAGTCCCGTTGCTCGAGGAGACGACGTTCTGCCCGTACTGCGAGCGGTGGCTGGACGATGCCGGCGACGGGCCGCGCGCAGGCCTCAAGACCGGGCTTGCGGGGCGCATCACCGAGCGGACCCTCCTGACCGTCGGTTTCGTATTCTTCGCAGTCGTGTCGGCGGTCTGCGTCGTGGCTGCGCTCCTGATCTGACCCACGGCCCGTCCCGACCGAACGGTGAGTCAGGCACACACCGCGGCGGCCCGTGCCGCACCCACCCCATGGAGGTCCCCATTCCCTTGAGCAGCACCACAAACCATGACCTGTTCTCGATCGGCGACGAGGTGGTCGGCCAGTTCAGGTGCTCGGGGTGTGATCTTCTGATCGTCTCCCCGAAGGAGAACGACGGGGTGCTCGTTCTACCGGGCTGCCCGCTGTGCGCATGCGAGGGCTGGCGCCGGGTCGGTTAGGGTTCGTGCAAAAATTGACTGCTGGGCCGGATGGCGAGCGAAAACCGAGTGAGACGGTGTCGCCGAGCCTCGTCGCTACTGGTGGTAACGGCGATCTCGGCGACGCCGTATCGCGACGGTTTGCAGCCGCCAAACGGTGCAGTAGTTTTTGCACGGACCCTAATTAAGAGTCGGAATCGTCCTTGCGGCGCTCGACCAGCCGGGTCAGGAGCTCCACCTCGCGCGCGATACGCGCGGTGCGCAGCCCGACCACCGCGACGTAGACGAGTAGCACGAACCACACGACCGCGAACGCCGCCAC
>JANMDV010000263.1:0-3514 GCA_031376485.1 Actinomycetota bacterium | reverse complement strand
GACCGTCGACTCACCCGGCGTCAGCGAGCAGCTCGACACGGCTCTCGCGAAGGTCGAGGCAGCTTTGCCGCAAGCGAGGACTGCCTCCTATGCCTCGACTGGCCACCGGGCGTTCGTCTCCGACGACGGCCGCACCACCTTCGCCCTGGTCTACATCCCGGACAAGGGCGGGGTCGATCCCGGCCGAGTCGAGGCCCGTCGGGCGCAAGCCGCGCTCGTCGGGGTCACCGTCGGCGGGTCCACGATCGAGGTGACGGGGCTCGACGCACTGCGCGCCGCCGCCGCCGATAACGAGGGCGAAGGCGCCGGCGTCCTGCTGGGAACCCTGCTGGCGGCGCTGGGCGCGCTCCTGGTCCTCATCTTCGTCTTCCGCTCCTTCATGGCGATCGTGCCGCTGCTCATGGCACTCGTCGCGATCCCGACCACCTTCCTGCTCGTCTGGCCCATCGCGAGCGTCACCGAGGTCTCCGTCATCGTCCAATTCCTCGTCGCGTTGATCGGACTCGGCATTGCGATCGACTACGCACTTCTCGTCGTGGTCCGTTGGCGCGAGGAACGGCAGCAGCCGAACGTGACGAACGAGGCGGCGGTGCGCAAGGCGATGCAGCACGGCGGTTCCGCTGTCGTCTTCAGCGGGACGACGGTGGCGATCTCGCTGCTCGCGCTCCTTGCCCTGCCGGTGCCGGCCCTGCGCAGCATCGGCATCGCGGGCCTGCTGATCGCGCTTGTCAGCGTCGCCGTGGCTGTCACGCTACTGCCGGTCGTCCTGGCGACGGTCGGGCCACGGCTCGACTGGCCTCGCAACCGACGCGACGCCCGCGCCAGCCGTGGCTGGTCGGCCTGGGCCCGCCTTGTCGTGCGCCACCGCTGGGTCGCGGCCGCGACATCGACCGCCGTGCTGGCCGCCCTGGTGGTCGCCGCCTCCTCGATCCAGCTCGGGAACCCCCGGGCCGACTCGCTCGCACAGGAAGGACCCGCACGGGTCGGCCTCGAGAAGCTTCAGAACTCCGGCATCGGCACCGGCCCGCTCTCCCCCTTCGACGCGCTCGTCCGCTCAGGCGACCCCGACGCCGTCGCGGACTCGCTCGCCCAGGTCGACGGTGTCCAGAGCGCGGCAGCACCCCCCGCCTGGCGCCGCGGTGAGACGGCGCTCGTCACGATCAACCCGACCGAGGACGCCAACTCGCCGGCCGGCCGGGCGACGCTCGACCGGATCCGTGGCACCCCCCTCCCCGGCGCAGTAACGATCGGCGGCGAGGCAGCTCAGGGCGCCGACTTCCTCGACGCCGTCTACGGCAACTTCCCGCTCCTGCTCGCGCTCATCTCCGTCCTGACCTTCGTCCTCCTTGCGCGCGCATTCCGCTCACTGCTCCTCCCGCTCAAGGCCGTCCTCCTGAACCTGCTTTCCGTGGGCGCCGCCTGGGGACTGATCGTGCTCGTCTTCCAGAAGGGCTTCGGCTCCGACGCGATCTGGGGCATCGGGGCGACGGGGGCGATCAACGTCGAGTTGCCGATCGTCGTCTTCGCCTTCCTCTTCGGCGTCTCGATGGACTACCAGGTCTTCATCATCAGCCGAATGCGGGAGGCATACGACCGCACCGGCTCGACCGAGACGGCGATCGTCGAGGGCATCGGCCGCACCGGCCGGCTCGTCACCAGCGCGGCGCTGATCCTGGGCCTCGCATTCGTCGCCTTCAGCGCCACCCCTGGAACCGAGGCCAAGATCTTCGCAACCGCACTCGGCGGCGGAATCCTGATCGACGCCACCATCATCCGCGGCATCCTCGCGCCAGCCGCGGTCGCCATCCTCGGCCGCTGGAACTGGTGGCTCCCGAACTGGGCCGCACGCATCCTCCGCGTCGAGCCGTCGCACGTGCAGCCGGAGGCAATCCCCGACCCCGCCCCGCAGCCGGCATAGGTCGACCAGCCGGTCAGCTGAGAGGGGACCTTGGTTCCCCTCTCAGCGTCGCAGCAGACACGCAGCAACACCAACCACCCGAATCGAAGGAGCACCAGAACAATGACCTCCCCGCAAACCGCCTTTCCGGTTCGCCTGACCGGCGAGCTCGATCCCGACGTCGGACGCTGGCTATGGCTTTTCAAATGGCTGCTCGCCATCCCGCACTTCGTCGTGCTCTTCTTCCTCTGGATCGGCTTCGTGGTCTCGACCGTTGTCGCAGGCTTCGCGATCCTCTTCACCGGCCGCTACCCCCGCGGGATCTTCGACTTCAACGTCGGCGTCCTCCGCTGGTCGTGGCGCGTTGGCTTCTACTCCTACAGTGCCCTCGGCACGGACAAATACCCGCCCTTCTCGCTTACCGATGACTTGGCGTACCCAGCGAGGCTCGAAGTCGAGTATCCCGAGCGGCTCTCGCCCGGGCGTGTCCTCGTCAAATGGTGGCTGCTCGCGATCCCGCACTACCTGATCGTTGCGATCTTCACCGGCGGTGCTTGGTCTTCCTGGTCGGATGACGGCGACGGCGTGCTCTACGCCGCCACTGGCGGCCTGATCGGGTTGCTCGTGCTCTTTGCCGGACTTTCGCTGCTCTTCACGAGTCACTACCCCCGACCGCTCTATGATTTCGTCCTCGGGCTGAATCGCTGGGTCTTCCGAGTCGTCGCCTATGCGGGCCTCATGACCGACGCGTACCCGCCGTTTCGGCTCGACTCCGGAAGCACCGAGCCGCCCGCGGCGCCCGGCACGGCCACGGCAGTGTCGACGGATCCGGTGCCGACCGCGTAGCGCACCGAGGGCCCGCCTGAGGTACTCGTGTTCTGACTCAGGACACGAGGCGGGCCTTCGGGTGTCGCGGCGGTCAAGCTCCGTCGCGCCCGCGCGCAAGAGCCACTCGCCAAGAACCTTTCAGCCGCGCCGATTCCGCCTTCCAACCGAATGCGACGCAGAGACTCGAACCCCAGGCAGATCGACGGATGATGTGACGAGCGGCGCCATGCGCTACGCGGAGAACACTGCCGTCCGCGCCTGACGGCGCATTGTCAGCGGGGCAGCCCCACTCGCATGGCCCTTGCGGGCGACCTTGCCCCACGGTTACGAACGACGCTCACCGGACCTCGACGGAACGCGCCTTGGCTCCCGCGGCAGACCGAGGGTCAGGGCGATGCTGAGGCAGGCGAGACCAGCGGAGATCGGCCACAGGGCGTCGAAGCCGGCGACGTCGGCGATCCACCCCAGGAGTGGCGACATCAGGGCGCTCCAACCGAACAGGACCATCGAGACGAGCCCGACGGCCTGACCCGCACGTGCCGAACCGGTCAGCTCGCCCGCGATGAGGTAGAGCAAGCCGTTGGCCCCCATCGCACCGAACGCAAATACGAACATCGCCGGAAGCTGCGCCGCGGGGCCCAGCGGCCCGGCCGCCCAGTAGAGCAACGCCCCGACGAGGGTGACCAGCCCGACATCCCGGAGCGTGGCGCGGCGGCGGGTGCCGGCATCCAGATCGGCCACGCGGCCCCACATCAGACGTGCGACCATCGCCGATGCGCTCACTACCGC
>JANMDV010000217.1:0-7590 GCA_031376485.1 Actinomycetota bacterium | reverse complement strand
AGGTTGACGAGCCTGTCGGCGATCACGATCTCGCGCCGGATGTCCTTGCCGTCGATCACCGCCTGCACCTTGGCCGATGCCTTCGCCCGTGCGGCGACATCGGCATCGCTCAACCCTGCCGGCACCTGCAACGTGTCGCGGAGCTTGCCGTTGACCTGAACGGCGACCGTGATCGATTCGCGGGCCAAGAACGCTTGGTCGACGTCTGGCCACGGCGCCACCCACATGCGTTCGCCGCCCAGCGCCTGCCACAGCTCGCTCGCCGCGTGAGGTGCGAAGACAAACAGGAGCGACACGACGGTCTGCGTGGCGAACCGAAGTGCGTGCGCACCCGCAGTGCCGGTGACCGCCCCTTCGGCCCGGGCCTTGGTCGCATCGTTGACCAGTTCCTGGATCGCCGAAATCGCGGTGTGGAACGAAAAGCGCTCGCCGATGTCGTCGGTGACCTTCGCAACCGTCGCCTCTGCCTTGCGTACGAGTGCGAGCGCCGCAGGCTCATCCGCGAGCGCATCGCGTGTCGGACGATCGATCAGTGCGTCGCCCTCTTGCCCGGCGACGAGCCGCCACACCCGGTCCAGGAATCGCCGCTGGCCCTCGATGCCGTGATCGGACCATTCGGCGTCGTCGGCGGCCGGACCCATGAACAAGACGTACAGCCGCAGCGTGTCGGCCCCGTATCGGTTGACCATCTCGTCAGGCGCGACGACGTTGCCTTTGCTCTTGCTCATCTTGGCGCCCTGGTAATAGATCATTCCCTGCGTGAACAGGCGCGCGAACGGCTCGGCGAACCCGACGTACCCCAGGTCATAGAGCACTTTCGTGAAGAACCGTGCGTAGAGCAGGTGCAGGATCGCATGCTCGACGCCGCCGATGTACTGGTCGACTGGCAGCCAGTAGTCGACGATCTCGCGCTCGAACGCCGCCGTGGACAGGTTGGGCGCGGTGTAGCGAAGGAAGTACCAGGACGAGTCGACGAATGTGTCCATCGTGTCGGTCTCGCGTCGCGCCGGACCGCCGCACGTGGGGCAGGTCGTCGCCACGAAATCCTCGGCGGCGGCGATCGGGCTCATCCCCTTGGGGGCGTAGTCGTCGACCTGGGGCAGTAGGACCGGCAACTCATCGTCCGGGACCGCCACTACACCGCAGGCGCCACAGTGAACGACGGGGATCGGCGCGCCCCAATAGCGCTGCCGTGAGATCAGCCAGTCGCGAAGGCGAAAGCCGACGGTGGCCTCCCCCAGGCCCTGGTCGGCGAGCCACGTCGCGATCGCGGGCTTGGCCTCGGCGACGTCCATCCCGTCGAGGATGCCCGAGTTGACTATCGTGCCCTCGCCCGGCTCGGCAGCTTCGACCGGTGCGTCCGCCGCCATGCCGGGCGCGGAGACCACGCGGCGGACCGGCAGGTCATACGCACGTGCAAACGCGAAATCGCGCTCATCGTGCGCCGGCACCGCCATGATCGCGCCGGTGCCGTAGTCCATCAGGACGTAGTCGGCCACCCAGACGGGGATGTGCTCTCCGTTGACGGGGTTGACGACGTGACGCCCGGTGAACACTCCCGTCTTGGGTCGCTCCGTCGCGGTCCGGTCGGCGATGTCGGCGCGGGCGGCCTGCCGGACGTACTCGGTGACGACCGCCGCCTCGGGCCGACCGTTGACAAGCTGCGGCACGAGCGGGTGTTCGGGCGCCAGCAGGAAGAACGTCGCGCCGAACAGGGTGTCCGGGCGCGTGGTGAAGACCGGGATCTCGTGCACGCCGTCATCTGTGGTGAACGTGACGCGCGCACCCTCGGACCTGCCGATCCAGTTGCGCTGCATCGTCAGCACGCGCTCCGGCCAGTCGACCAGCGTGTCCATGTCGTCAAGAAGTCGTTGGGCGTAGTCGGTGATACGCAGGAACCACTGCGAGAGCTGCCGCAACTCGACCTGCGTCCCACAGCGCTCGCACGCCCCGTCGATGACCTGCTCGTTGGCCAGCACGGTCTGGTCGACGGGGCACCAGTTGACGGCCGCTTCGCGACGCTCCGCCAAGCCTTTCTCGAACATCCGCAGGAAGAGCCACTGGGTCCAGCGGTAGAACCCCACGTCGCAGGTCGCAAGCTCGGTCTGCCAGTCGATGGAAAAGCCGAGTCGACGCAGTTGCTCGCGGATACGCGCGATGTTGTGACGCGTGACCTCCTCGGGCGGCCGGCCGGTGCGGATCGCGGCATTCTCGGCGGGCAGACCGAATGCGTCATACCCCATCGGGTGGAACACCACCCACCCCTGGCGGCGGCGAAAGTGCGCAACGACGTCGCCCATCGTGTAGTTCTTGACGTGACCCATGTGGGCCTCGCCCGACGGGTACGGAAGCATCTCAAGTACGTACGCCTTGGGGCGGTCGGGCACGCTCGGGGGCACCCCGTCGCGGCTGATCGGCTCGGCCCGGAAGGCCTCTTCGGCATCCCATATCGCCTGCCACTTTGCCTCCACGGCCTGTGGGTCGTAGCGTTCAGGCAACGTGGAATCGACAGGGGTCATCGGCGGCCGAGTATATCTGCACCTTCTGGAGGGTCGTCGGTGGCGACCCTGAGGCCGCGCGTGGCCGTCGAGCCCGCCGAGCCGGACCGTCATTTTGATGCGATCCTGGGCCTCTACCGGGCCCATGGATGGATTCACGCCACCGACCCCGCCCGTCTGCGGACTGCGATCACGTGCTCGTCCGCGTCGTTCGTCGCACTCGACGAGGACGTGGTGGTCGGCTATGCGCGAGCGCTCTCCGACGAGGCGTTCGCCGTGTACATCGCTGACATCCTCGTCCGCCCCGATCGCCAGCGCGAGGGAATCGGAAGTGCCCTGTTCCAGGCGCTCCTCGATCGCTACCCCATCGACATATTCCACCATCAGGTCTTGATATCGGAGCGCGGCGCCGAGGGTTTTTACCGCCGCCATGGCCTGACCGCCGTCTCCGCATACGGGCTGACCGCCTTCATCCGCTCCCGCGACGGGTAATGCTCGCTGACGGAAGCGCATCGACGACATGTCAGGCGGTGTCGCCGAGCCTCGCTGCTACTGGTGAGAACTGCGATCTCGGCGACGCCGTATGGCTGCGGTCTGCAGCCGCCAAACGGTGCAGCAGGTTCTCCGTGGTTCCTTAGCGCAGGTGCCTGTCACCGCGTCATGAATCGGCCTCCACAGCAGGGTGTCCTACCGGGAGACCTGCGTTCGCGGAGTCAGTTCGTGTTGTCTCGGGCGATGCCGATTTGCTCGGCAAGAAACGCGACGCGTACCTGGTCGTCCAGATGAGCGTTGTCGATCACCTGTTGGATCGTCGCGCGGACTTCGTCACGGCTGAGGCCGAGGCGCTTGGCGATCTTCGCGTCCGAGCGTCCCTCCCGCAGGAGTTCCAGGATCTTTCGGGTCGTGTCCTCGTCTGACCGTGTCATCTGAATCACCTGGCTCATCGACCACCACCCGGTTCCGTCCGGCCCGTGTATCCGTGTCCTTGCCCGGAGTGTTCGCAGCCTCTGCCCACTTACCACTATATCGTCCAGTATGAGCACGGCCATTAGGGCAAAGAGTTCGCAAAGAATCCGCAAGGCCCTGCCCAGCATCGGACGCCTGCGTCAATCGAACGTCGAGGACACCCCCCCGAATTCCGCTCGGGCCAGATCCGCGGCCAGATGCTGACCGGGGTTGCGGGGGATCACGAAGTACCACCAGTTGCGCCGTTCGGTCAGCGACGGCGAGTCCCCGTCGCCCCACACGCAGCGACCTGCGGGCACGGTCCCTGCCCGCATGCGATTGTCCGCCGCCCGCAGGCGGTCAAGCAACCGCCCGTGACAGGTCGGCATCGTGCTCAGGACGACCTCGATGATCTGCCTGACGTCGAGGTCGTTGAGGTAGTCGTCAATCGTCAACGGGTAGCCCGCCTCAACCTGCGCGCCGAGCCGCTCCCATGAGGTGACGAGTCCATCGAGGCCGGCGTCGACCACGTGCGCGGCGACCCCGCGGGCCCGCAGAAAGCGGCGGATCGGATCGTCGGTCATCGTCGCGCCTGCCGTCTGAAGTACCGTTCGCCGTCATTGGGTCGGAAGAACGTCCGGATGATGCCATCACGTGCGAACGCGATAAACGCACCGGACTCGCGGTCATAGCGCGTGATCGTGCCGTCGCGGCGGACGATTTCTGCCACGGGCCCTCCGACCGGACGATCGCGAAGCGTCTGCGCACGGCGCAGATAGTCATGGTTGCTGATCGACCCGAACTCGCGGCCGTGCGCGGCGTAGTGCTCGTTCAGGCGCCCGATGTTGCGAAACCCGATCTCGGGACGGCTGACCGTCCCCGCAACCGATGCGTTTGGCTGCGCACGGTTGGCGTCGGCGGCGTTCTCGCCTCCGCAACCGGCAAACAGGGCAATCGCTGCAACGACCCCGATGACCAGGAGCGTCCACCACCCCCACCGACGCGCCGCCAAATCCTTCAACGTGCGCGAACCGATTCGACCACCGGGATCGCCCGTGTCGTCATTGTCTCGTGCTCGGCGAAGTTGGCATGCGTTCAGGCACCGCGGCGGCTACTCCCCGGAACGTGTCGCAGGGCAATGAGCCGGCTGCCGCGTGGCGTCTCAGCGCCTGCGACGAGTTGAACCTCGTCGCCAAGAAGCACCCGGCGACGGCGGGTGTCGGCGGCGAGTCGAATTTTGGGGCCCTGCAGATCGAAGACCACCGCGACCTTGCGATTGACACCCTCCGCGGCTGCGCACACGCGGGCAACGCTGTCGCGCCACTCCTTGGGGAGGCCTTGCGAGCAGTTGATACGCACGCCGTCGACTCCCGCGGCGATCAGCATCTCGATGCCGGCACCCGCAGCCGTCGCGGGTCCGAGCGTGGCGAGGATCTTCGTGCAGCGTCGACTCATCGCGCGCAGGATCGCACACGTCCCGGGGGGAGGCAGCGCAACGGTCCGCGGTGGCCCTCTCTCACGGGCTCGCACACGCGCAATATCGGCGGGCATCGAATCGGGGTGGTCTTGCCCGAATCCGCGGTCATGACAGGGATCGCCGCGCGACGAAACATCGCGCGCCTGATCGTTCAGGCTGTCGCAGGTTCCTTCCTGGACCTTCGTTTAGGTACAAAAACCTCTAACTGACCTTTCGAGGCGTATACACCGAAGCCTTCGGCTCCTACCCTTCCCAAACGTCAACCTTCCCGTCCGCACCTGGAGGCCCGCATGTCCCGACCATCGCATCGTCGAACGCGACGCAGATCACTCGCCACGGCGGCCCTCGCCCTGGCAGCGTCCGCCGTCATGACGACCGCCGCGTTTGCGGCCCCCGCCCCGGCCAGCGGCTCCGCCACGATCGACGGCAACACCCCCGTCGCCGAATGGGACACCACCGCCCCTTCACCCGATTTCTTCAGCGACATGTTCCGGGCGGCCAAGGTCGACAAGGTTGTCGAGTCCAAGCTCTACCTGCGCTACACGTGCGCGACCCCGACGTCCGGCACGCTCTACGCGCTCGTGCTCGCGGAGCCGAACGTGACGATCGCGGCCAACCTGCCCGACGACAGCTTCATCAAGATCGGTGGGACCAAGTACGTCGGCGGCGAATTCGGCAACGACGGAACGCCCCCGGACTTCGCCTGGGTCGGGCTTTCGGGAGCGACTGCGACCGGCTGGGAGGCCTCGGCCAACGTGGCCCCCGGCAGCTACACGATCAACGTCCACGCCCAGGTCAACGATGGCGGTCTTCAGACGTCGGCGGTCCCGGAGCGGTCCATCCCCTTGGTGCTCGAATGTGGCGAGAATCCTCAACCCAATCCGTTGCAGGTCACCAAGACTGCCGACACGTCTTTCGATCGGACCTACCCGTGGGTCATCACGAAGTCCGCCGCTCCGGCAAGCCCGGTCACGACCTCTGCCGACACGCAGACCTTCACCTACACGGTCACCGCGACCAAGGGCGCGCCGAATGACGCCAACCACACGGTCACCGGGACCATCCGGGTCGCCAACCCGAACGCCATGGAGATCTCGGGCATCGACATCACCGACACGATCGACGCGGGCCTGCCCTGCACGGTCACGAACGGCGCCGACCGCACCATCTCCGCACACGGCTTTGTGACCGTCACCTACACGTGTTCGGTGGGATCGAGCGCCCCGGGCGTCAACGTCGCGACCGCGACGTGGGCGGGCGGTGCCTCGACCGGCGCAGTCGATTTCACCTTCGGTGTGCCGACCAACGTCGTCAACGGCACGGTCGACGTGACTGACGCGTTCGACGGTGGCGCCCCGGCCCTGCTTGTGGGCGGCGCCAGCTTGGACATGTCGAAGATCTTCACCTACACCAAGTCGGTGCCCGTGCCTCAAACCGGGTGCGGACCCATGGTCCCCAACACCGCGCGCATCATGTCGGGTGAGACGGTCCTCGCCCAAGCGACTGCGATGGTCCAAACGTGCCGCACCCCCCCGGTCACCCCGACGCCTCCGATCACCCCGACTCCCCCGGCCACCCCGACTCCCCCGGCCACCCCGACACCTCAGGTCACCCCGACGCCCACGAGCACCCCGATCGTCACCCCCCCGGGTGTGATCGGTACGGGAACCCCGACCCCGGCGGCCTCCCTCAAGGTCACCAAGCGCGGCCCGACACGTGCCTCCGCAGGACAGGTCGTGACGTTCACGATCACGGTGCGAAACACCAACGCCTCGACGGCCGCCACCGCGGTCACCCTGACTGACGTGCTCCCGGCCGGATATGGGATCGCCAGGCGCCCGAGCGGGGCAGTCCTCCAAAAGGGCAGGCTCGTGTGGACGATCGGTGATCTCGCACCCGGAGCGTCCAAGACGGTCCGGGTCCAGGTCCGCATCGACCGCAATGCCGGTGGCACCCGCTGCAACAACGCGGTGGCCTCGGCCGGAAATGCCACGACAGTTCGCACCCGGGCATGCACCAAGGTCGTCCGGATCGCAGGAGTCACCCGTATCCCGATCGTCACGGGCTGACGCAATCCCCATGAAGGTCCGGGTTCGTGCGGGACCCGGACCTTCACTCGGGGCACGGCAGTAGTCGCGCCGTCGGCTCTCTCCGCACCTGCCATCAACCGCCCCCGAGCGAATGACGAGCACAACCCCGCCGGCCTGACACGATCCTGGCGGGCGGCAGGTGACCGGAGCGCCAGTGGTCCAGCGCATGACCGCCGCCACGGAACGCACGGCTGGGTCAGGATACGTCCGAGGGCACGGCGCGCAGACCCGCGCCGCACCCTCGAAGCTAGCCGCGTGTGATCAAACGCTCACGCTCGGCACTGTCGGCGCCGACGAGCGGCCTGACGAACTCCATGTTGACATCCGCCACGATGATCTCACCGACCTCCTCGTGCGTCGTCGAGAAGATGCCGAGTGCCTTCAGACTCTCGCTTTGACGCGCATTGTCTTCGGTCGGGGTCAGGTAGTGGATCGCCGCCGCCTTGTACCGGTGGACCAGGAACAGGTGCAGCAGCGTCACGAGACGCTTGCGGCGCATCGACTCCGCGAACGTGTTCTGATCGCGCACCGAGAGGATGACCCGGTGGCGACGGTCCTGGACGGTCGTGAAGATCATGTT
>JANMDV010000186.1:0-9887 GCA_031376485.1 Actinomycetota bacterium | reverse complement strand
CCCACAGCGCGACGTGGCGCGTCGCCGTCACAGCGCCCGAGCGCTCGGGCCGTCCCAGCGTCGCCCCGCCTGCCAGCCCGAACGCGACGGCCCCTCCGGCCGCGTACTTGAGGACGTCGCGCCGTGTCGTGCCGTGGCGCGTGTCGTTTCCAACCGGCTCACCGGCGCCGTAATCAGTGCGCGTGGGGGGATGCATCGAGCTCCTTCAAGATCGCGATGGCCGCGGATTGCCCAAGCTCGACGATGGCCGGACGCGCCATGGTCCGATCCGAGAGTTCGATTTGCAGCGCGCTCGAAGCCCTGGGGAGGATGAAGCTGAACGTGGCGCGGACGGCGCCACGCGGCGCTACGAACGCGGGAGTGTCGGCGGAGGTCGAACCGTGCCGGACCGTGCCGTCGGCGCCTCTCAGGACGACGCCGGCCGACGCGACGGGCAGCGCGGTCGGCTTGAGGTTGATGAGCGCAACCGTGACGTCCAGCCGTTCGCCGGGCCCTGGGCGCTTGAGTGCGTGGCGTTCGACACGTTCCACCGCCATCGCGCCGAAGACGGCCGGCACGCCCTGGCCGACGCGGATCGTGGGCGAAGTCAGGGTGCCTGCGCCCGTGAGGGCCTCATCAGCGCCGAAACCGATGTACAGGATCGCCGCAGTCAAACTCACCGCGCAGGCGGCGAGAACGGCAAGGACGGCGGGCGGGCGTGTGCTGTGAAGCGTGCTCTGGATCACAGCTCCTCTCCCCGCGACGAATAACCCCGTCCAAGTCGTATCTGAACACTCAATAAGACCTGATCCGCGGGTTGGAGTCGCTATACTTTCGTTTAGCTTTCCCCTGTACATTTGTATAGTTTGTATCAGGAATGCGGGACGGGCTATATAACATCACGGCACGCTTAACCGCGCCGTAAGCAACGCTCGCTAGGATATTTGTATGAGCCTGACCCGAGTCGCGATGCTCGCCGTCACCGGCGCCCTCCTCGCAACCCCCATAGCCCAGGCGGCGACCGTCAAGAACGGCTCGCCGAAGATCGGCGACTACCGCGGCACGCCTGTCGCCGTCGTGTTCTTCCACCCGCTCTGAGGCACCTGTCAGGCCGAAGGGTCGACGGTCGCGCGGTACGCGCGACGCACAAAGGGAAGCGTGACCGTGATCGCAGTCGCCGCACCGACGGCACGGCGAAGCTGGGTCGATGACTACGTCAGGGAGCGCTACGGAAACGCGCCCATCACCGTCTTCTACGACTCGCGGGGGACGTTCTTCAATGGCGTGCGCAGAATCAGCAGCTACCCGGCGCATGCCTTCTGGAGCAAGGCCGGCAAGCGCATCTTCGCCCTCCGCGGCTATCCCTTCGCGGCGACCCCTCGCTGACGGCTTCCATGCGCCCCGCTCGACACGGCTCTTAGGGTTCGCGCAAAATTAACTGCTGGGCTGGATGGCGAGCGAAAACCGAGTGAGACGGTGTCGCCGAGCCTCGTCGCTACTGATGGTAACGGCGATCTCGGCGACGCCGTATCGCGACGGTTTGCAGCCGCCAAACTGTTCAGTAGTTTTTGCGCGGACCCTTAGGCTGCCCATGAGTTCGTCCTCCAAGGGAAGCCCAAAAGGGTCCGCGCAGAAGTAACTGCTGTGCCGGATGGGCGAGCGAAACGGCCCGGAGCGGGGCTCGCCCCCGGCGGCTGGAAATACGAACCGCAGGACGGCTATTTCCGAAGTAAAACGCAAAGGCACGGCGGTGTCGCCGAGCCTCGCTGCTACTGGTGGTCACGGCGATCTCGGCAACACCGTCCGGCGACGGTTGGCAGCCGCCAAACGGTGCAGCAGTTTCTGCGTGGTCCCTCAATCGATCCGGGGCTGAACTGCCGTACCCGTCAGCCAGAACGTACTCGCGCGAGGACGGGCGATAGGGCGGACAAGGTCCGGCGAGATTGGACTGTGTTCACGAATGATGCGGTCCGGTTTCGATGATGTGTGCCGGTTACGACACAATTGGCCGTCGCGGTGTCGGCCAATTGTCCATTTTTGGCGCCGGGGAGTCGCGGGTCCGGAAAGGCGTGCTCGGCACTGGGGACCGCCGGACGAATCGGTACCTGTCCTGCTCGCCACCGCGGTTGGGCGGCCGACAGGACATCCGATTGCGCTACGTCGCGGCCGTCGAAACACCGTCGCACGTTGCCAACCCCCGAAATGCTACCTACGGGGTTTTCGGGCTCGGGTGATTGCGGCTGCGTGAGCTCTTGTCTCGAGGGAGTCGTCGAGTGGGCCGAGCTGGGGCGGGCTGCCGGTCGCGTGCTCAAGGGCCCACGTGAGGAGTCGATCGGCGAGCCACGGGTTCTTCGGGAGGAGCGGCCCGTGTAGGTAAGTACCCACGATCCGGCCTTGGATGGCGCCCTCACCGCGGTCCTCGCCGTTGTTCCCGTTGCCTGACACCACGCGACCGAGCGGTTGCGCAGCGGGGCCCAGTCGCGTACGTCCCGCGTGGTTCTCGAAGCCGACGACGGTGTTGTGCTCGCCATCCAGGTCGACTTCGATGACCAGGTCCCCGATCAGGCGGGTGGGACCCGCCACCGTGTCGGCGTCCAGCAACGAGATCCCCTGCATGCGGGTCCCGTCCACGCCGGTATAGCCGTGGCCTGCCAACTGGTAGCCGCCGCACACCGCGAACACCACGGCGCCGTCGTCCGCTGCGCGCGCCAGGTCTGCCGCCTTGCCGCGTCGCAGGTCCCCGGCCACGATCGCCTGATCGCGGTCCTGCCCGCCGCCGAGGTAGTACAGGTCGCAATCGGTCGGCAGCGAATCGTCCACCTCGACCTCGACCACCTGCAACGTGTGACCGCGCCATGACAATCGCTGTGCGAACACCGCGATGTTGCCACGATCGGCGTAGATGTTGAGCTCACGCGGATAGAGGTGGCACAGCCGCACGGTGCCCATCAGGCCACCACGCACCGGTAGATCTGCCGTTCGGCACCGCCTGTGAGCGGTGTCCCGTCGAAATCTCCGTACACCGCCTGCACCTCGAAGCCCGCCTCATGGAGCAGATCCCACAGCTCGGACGGCGAGAACAGATGCACGGTGTGCCGTCGGAGGTACTCGGACGTGGTCCCGTCGCGATCGCGCTGCTCGATCCGTGCCGTGAACGCCACGGTGCCCGACTCCACATCGACGGTGTCGAACCACGCAGAGTGGGACAGTGACACGCCCCGCGCGGGATCGTGCCAACACGCACCTGGCTGAACCTGACCGAGCGCGGATGCGATCCCGTCGAGGTCTGGGACCGCGACGTCGAACGCGAACACACCGCCGGGTGCGAGGTGGCGCCGGATCCCCGTCAGGCACGCCATCTGGTCGTCGCGGGTCAGGAGCGCCTGCAAGCTGTTCATGGGCATGAGCGCGAGTGCGAATTCAAGGTCGCCAAGTCCGCCGTCGAGTGCGCGGAAATCGCAGAGCGCAGTCATGACGTGCGCCGGGACAAAGCGACCCTCGTCGGCAAGCGAGGCCTCGAGCACGTCGAGCATCCCCCGGCTGCCATCGAGCGCGCACACCTGGATCGCCCGTCGAGCAATCGGAACCGTGACACGTCCGACCGCCGCCCCGATGTCCACGACGGGTCCGCCGACCTCGTCGGCGAGCGCAAGCCAGAACGGGATGTCCTCGGTGTAATGGGCGTGCTCAAGCGCGAAACGCTCCGGCGGGGTCCCCTCAGCGATCACGCCAGAACTCCTGTGCCACGCCGCGTTTGACCAGGATCTCGCGCAGATCCAACATCGCCGTGTACGTGGGGAGCATGTAGAGCGGGCGGCCGGGTGGGGTCGCCGCCATCGCCTGGTCCAAGGCGGCCTCCAGGTCCGGCACGATCCTCATTCGGTCAGATTCCAACCCCGCGTAGCGAAACCGAAGCGCCAGGTCATACGCACGATCACCCGTCAACGTGAGCATGCGAAGTCGGGGGATCACCTCTTCGTAGTCCACGTCCCAGATCCAGGAGACGTCACGACCGTCTGCGGTCCGGTCGTTGAGCGCGATCAGCAGGTCGAGCGGCTCGGGATCGAGCAACACCGTCCGGACGGTCTCGTTGGCGCCGGCGGGGTTTTTGACCAAGAGCAGCAGCGTTTCGACCCCGTGGATTCTGAGGCGCTCCGCACGACCGAACGCGGCCTGACTTGTGGCGAGCGCCCCGGCGATCAGATCGGGTGCGATACCAAGCGCAGATGCCACGGCGACCGCAGCCGTCGCGTTGTACGCGTTGTGCAATCCCGGCAAGGCGATGCGTGTGCTGACGTGACCCTGCGGCGTCGCAATCTCGACATCGATGCCGTGCAGTCCGTCGACGGCGACCCGCGTCGCCCGGATCGTGGGGGTGGGCCGGCTCCAGCCGCACTCAGCGCACCGCCAGTGCCCCAAATGCCCCAGGTAGACGATGTCGTAGACCAGCGGCGCCTCGCATCGTCGGCAACGCTTGGAGTCGGCTGCATGCGGGAGCGCCGGCAGGGCGGGGGTCGGGTCGTCAATCCCGAAGTACAGCGCGCCGGGATGGGAATCACCCAAAGCGGCGACGGCCGGGTCGTCGGCATTCAGGATGACGATCGTGTCCGGCGGCAGGCTTTCCAACATGACGCGCCACCGGGTCGCGAGTTCCTCCAGTTCGCCGTATCGGTCGAGCTGATCGCGAAAAAGGTTCATCAACAGCACAATCCGCGGCTGAAGCTGCTCGGCGACCGCCGGGAGGGCCGCCTCGTCGACCTCGAACAGCCCGAGATTCGCGGGGGTTCGCGCGTCACGCTCGGCCAGAAGCGCGGTGGCCACGCCCGACACCAGGTTGGCCCCACTGGGATTTGTGACGAGCCGGTGGCCGCCGGCACGCGCGCACGAACCGATCAGACGAGTCGTCGTGGTCTTGCCGTTTGTCGCCGACACGACGATGGCGCCGTCGGACAGATGCACGGCGAGTTCGCGTATCGCCTGTGGGCGCCACCGCAGCAGCAACTTGCCCGGAAGGCTCGTCCCGCCGCCCCGCCCCAATCGGCGCGACAGCATTCCGGCGACACGGGCCATTACGTATGCGGAAGCTGCCACCGCCCAGGATCGTATCCGTCCCGCCACTACCCCGAGGTCACCGTGCCGTCGGGCGCACCAACGAGGACGTCGGCCAAGGGAACCTCGAAGAGGCCATGATCGACGACGCCGGGAATGGTGCGGACGCGGTCCGCCAGATCGCGCCACGAGATGCCTGGCGGCACCGTCAAGTCGATCAGCGCAAGACCGTCGTCGCTCCGGCCGTTTCGTTGGACAGGGGAGAGTTCAGACATCTCGGCGCCGACCCGAGCAGCCGCGAACGGGACCACCGCGATCGGAAGCACGCCCCACACGTCCAGCGACGCGACCATCTTGGGTGCGTCGACGAGCACTAAGAAGCGCGCGGCGGCGTCGGCCACGACGCGCTCGCGGACCATCGCGCCCCCTGCGCCCTTGACGACAAGCCCCTCCGGGTCGACCGCGTCGGCGCCGTCAAACGCCAGATCGAGCGGCCCCCGGAGGCGTCCGATGGCAATTCCCTGTGCTCGGGCGAGCGCCGTGCTGGCTCGCGAGGTGGGGACACCGATACAGCGCAATCCGCCCCGGACGCGTTCGCCCAGCGCGCTGATCCCAGCAGCCGCAGCACGGCCAGTGCCCAGACCGACCCGCATGCCGTCCTCCACGAGCGATGCCGCCGCCGATCCGGCTGCCTGCCATGCCCGTGCTCGGTCTACGGTCCCCATGGGGTACAAGGCTATGCGACACTGACGCACGATGGAGGTCGCAAGCGGCATCACGATGTTCGACACCCTCCTTGGGGGATGGGAGGGTGTCACCGGGGCCTACCTCGTCTCGGGAACCCGTCCGGCACTCGTCGAGACCGGGGCACGGACATCTGTGCCGGCGGTGCTCGATGCTCTCGAAGGGATGTCACTCGGGCCCGAGGATCTTGCGTGGATTGTGTTGACACACGTCCATCTGGATCACTGCGGCGGCGTGGGCGACATCGCATTGGCGTTCCCACGTGCCACCGTCGTCGTCCACCAACGCGGAGCGCCGCACCTTGCCGAGCCCACCCGCTTGGTGGCGGCTTCTGCGGCGGTCTACGGCCAACACGCACCTCTGTACGGCGGATTGACCCCGGTCGCCGAGGATCGCATCATGGCCGTCGAGGACGGCGCCACGATCGGTCTGGGTGGGACGCGCCAACTCCTGATGGTCGCGGCACCAGGCCATGCCCGCCATCAGATGGCGATCCTCGACGAGGCGACCGGTACGGTCATGGCCGGAGATGCGCTCGGCGTGCGGCTCGCCGACGGGGGGATGTACCCGGTGATCCCACCACCCGAGTTCGACCTGGATCAGTCGCTCGGCACGCTTCGTCGACTTGCGGAACTGGCACCAGAGACGCTCCTGCTCGGCCACTATGGCGCAGTCCCCGAGCCGCAGGAGGCGATCGCGCTCGCGATGTCACAACAGTCGATCGCCGCCGAGGCCGCCTGGGATGCGTGGCGCTCAGGCGGGCCCGGTGCCGTCGGTGCCGCAGTGTCCCAGGTGCTCCCGCTTGGGCAGACCGTGCAGAGCCCCCAGGCGATCGAGCTTTGGGAGCGACTCGGATGGGTGCCGAACAATGCAGCCGGACTCATACGCTGGGCCGAGCGACGAGCCGCGTCAGAGGCCTGACGTCCGTCCCGCGCAAGCGTTACCGTCCTCGCCATCCGTCGACCCATGGTAGTTTTGTCGGCGTACGGAATGCCGGTTTGGGAGGAGTGATGACGATGGCCCACGGACACGATCACAACGAGCGCGGTCTTGCGATCTCGTGGCCGTTCGCATTTGCGGGGCTGTGCCTGACCCTGGCGCTCTCGTGGTTCTGCCTCGGGTTCGCGATCGCGGACCGCAAGCTCCCGGAGCCCGCTGTGGCAGAGGGACCGATCGAACTGGCCGGCCACTATCCAGTGTTCTGGACCCTCCTGCTCGTCGGTGCGGTCAGCACCGTGTTCGGGATCATCGTGAACATGACGCGCGACAGCCGGCGCGCGTAACCGCCTGACGTCGATGAGTGCGCCTGAGTGGCGCAAGGGCAGGTTGTTGGTCGCCGCGCCGAGTTTGGTTGACGACAACTTCCACCGGACCGTCGTGCTGCTGCTTGAGCACAGCGCCGACGGAGCCGTGGGTGTCGTGCTGAACCGCCCGTCGACGCTCGGCGTGCACGAAGCCCTACCCGACGCATATACAGGACCGATACCTCCCGACGAACTCATCCACGAAGGAGGCCCGGTCGACCCCGAGAGCGTCATACTGCTCGCTGAGTTCACCCGACCAGATGACCAGGCGAGCCTGGCTGTCGGCTCAATCGGGGTCGTCGACCCGTCCGCCGACTTCACCGAGCTGGGCGAACGAATCCAAGCGATCCGCGCGTTCGGCGGCTATGCCGGCTGGGCTCCTGGACAACTTGAGGCCGAGATCGACGAGGAGGCATGGATCGACGCGGTGTGCCTTCCGTCGGATGTCTTCACCACCGATCCCGATGGCCTGTGGAGCCACGTCCTGGACCGCAAGGGCGGCAATTACCGCCTGGTCGCCAGGATGCCACTGGATCCGAGCCTGAACTGAGGGTCCGCGCAGGAAGTTCGATCGTCAACGGCGTATCGCAAAGGCTGTCATCGCGATCGAGGACGACCGGCCTGAGCGTGTTGAGTTGCCGATGAACGCTTGCGTGGCCGGCGCAGCTCGCGCCACCGGCCACGCAGCGCGATGAACTACTGCAGGCGCGCGGCCTCGGCCATGCTGGCCAGCTTCTGCAACGACTGGTGTTCGACCTGGCGAATACGTTCGCGCGTGACGTTGAACATGCGCCCAAGTTCGTCCAGCGTGCGCGGTTTCTCGCCACCCAGGCCGTAGCGAAGTTCGAGCACGCGGCGCTCACGGTATGACAACTGGTCCAACAGATCGCCGAGCGCCTCGTGGCGAAGCGCCGTCTCGGCAGCGGCCTCGGGCGCAATCGAGTTCTCGTCGGCCAGGAAGCGCACGAACTCCGCCTCCTCGTCCTCGCCGACGGGCTTTTCGAGCGACACGATCGGCTGCGCGCTTCGGAGGATGTCCTCGACCTCCTCGGGAGGCAGGCCTGTGGCCTCACCCAGCTCTTCGACCGTGGGCTCACGGCCGAGCTGCCCGATCAGGACGCGCTCAGCGCGGCTGATCTGGTTGAGCTTCTCGACGACGTGAACCGGTATGCGGATGGTGCGGCCCTTGTCTGCCAGGGCACGGGTCACCGCCTGCCGGATCCACCACGTCGCATAGGTGGAGAACTTGAAGCCGCGCCGCCAGTCGAACTTCTCGACCGCGCGCACGAGGCCGAGCGTGCCTTCCTGAATGAGGTCCAGGAAGGGGAGACCGCGGCCGCGGTATGCCTTGGCGATCGAGACGACCAGGCGCAGGTTGGCCTCGACCATCCGCCGCTTCGCGTCCGGATCGCCCAGCTCGATGCGCTTGGCAAGGCTCACTTCCTGGGCGGCGGTCAACAACGGAACGCGCCCGATGTCCTTGAGGAAGAGCTGCAGGGCGTCCGTGGTCTGCTCGACGGCGGGGTGGTGACGGCGGTTGCGCTCGGCTTCCTCGATCTCAGCCGCGCGTGCGCGGGCCTCGATGACGTCGAGGATGTCGACGCCGAGTTCGTCCAGGTGTTGGTACAGCTCCCCCTGTGCCGATGCGTCGAGGTTGAGGGTTTCGAACGCCTCACCGACCTCGTCGACGCTCAGAAACCCGAGTTCCTGTCCGCGGGAGATGAGGGCGCGAAGCTCCCCTTCGTAGATCAGCTCTTTAAGTCCCGTTGCGTCCGTCCTTCTCTCGATGTTGCCGTGCCGCACAAAGGTTGCCACGGTGGCGTTGCGCCACTGGCGGGTACCGCACGTCACCCGGGTCTCAACGCGTCGGCATCCCGGTCGTGGACGACACCGCCGGGCACCTCACCGAACACGTTCAACGAATTGGAGGAGTGTAGACCTCTTCGTGCCGTTCGTACAGGGCTCTGCCCGGCAATCGTGGGAACAGGGAGAGTTGGGGATGCGAGGAAGGCCACTGATCCCGAGGCCGATCAGGCGGACCTGGGCTGACGATGCCGCAATGCGCGGTCCAGCAGGTCTTGTCCGGTTGCCGCGATCGCGTCCGCATCGCGGCGGTCGGGGCCGGCAAGTGTTGGCCCGTCTGATCGCCTGGAAGTCGCTGTAGCGCCGTTTGATCATCACGGTCCGAGCGGCGTGCCCCTCGGTCGCGAGCCGCTCAGCAAGCTGCGTCGCCCAGTGTCCGAGCGCGTCGCGAAGGTGCGTGCGCGTAACTGGCGGTCGCGACGACCCCTCGCCGATCCGGGTCGCCCCCAACGACCAGCGGCAGCCCCCGGAGCTCGGGCCGGCGGTGCAATTCGACCGCGGCGAAGAATGCATCCAGATCGGGGTGGGCGATCATGGGCGGAGTCTGCGGCGGAGTCTGCTCCCCGGGGCGGACGGTGTGCCGCCGATGCGAGGCAGACCCCGTCCCACGAAAGGCCGCCCGATCGTGAATGTAAGCTTTCAATTGTCCACAGCGTGTTCGGGGAGCGGTTGATGGCACAGGCACGGCGAGAGCGTTCTACTGCTTCGGGTCCGGCCGGTTGGGTCGTGTTACTCGGCCTCATGGTCTTAGCGCTCGTCATCGCCGCCGCAAGCGACGGGTGCGGCACCGACGAGACCTCGCCGGCTGCGCAAACCCCCACGCCGACGAGCCCCACGGGCACAGCCCCCGCAGCCGCCGCCGGGCAGCAGGTGATCGACCAGATCAATGCGGCGCTGACGTCGGGTGGGCTGCCGTTCGTCGTGGGCAAGTCGGAGTTGGCCCCGGCC
>JANMDV010000165.1:0-4405 GCA_031376485.1 Actinomycetota bacterium | reverse complement strand
C
Source organism: Actinomycetota bacterium (assembly GCA_031376485.1). GTDB lineage: Bacteria > Actinomycetota > Thermoleophilia > Miltoncostaeales > Miltoncostaeaceae > CALMEC01. The sequence goes on along the minus strand of JANMDV010000165.1, from coordinate 4,404 downwards.
GCTCGATGGCCAGACGGGCCTTCGCGGCGACCTCGTCGGGGACGGTGACCTCGTACTTGCCCTCGCGGAGGCTGTCGCGGAGCTTCTCGAGCGTGATCATCTTCATGTACTTGCAGATGGCGCGCTCGGAGACGGTCTCGAAGCGCTTGCCCGGGACGTCCTTGCGCAGTCGATGCAGGATGCCGTTCTCGGTCGCGACCAGAAACTCCTTGGCCGGTGACTGGCGGGCGAACGTGACCATCTTCTCGGTCGACAGGATGTGAGTCTTGTTATCGCCGAACGCCATGCACTTGCTGGCGCAGCCGCACTCCGGGTGGACCAGGAGCTCCGCGTCGGGTTTGGCGGCGCGGGCGGCTTCGATGTCCTCGGGGTGGATGTCGGCGTGGACATGGCATTCGCCGAGCCACTTGATCAGGCGGCGGCCGGTCACGCGCTCCAGCCAGATCCCCAGGAACTGGTCGGGCAGGAACAGGATCTCTCGGTCGGCGGGAATCGCGTCGATCACAGCCTTCGCATTACCGCTGGTGCAGCAGTAATCGCTCTCGGCCTTGACCTCGGCGGTCGTGTTGACGTAGCTCACGACGAGGGCGCCGGGGTGCTCGGCCTTCCATGCGCGGAGCTGGTCGGCGTCGATCGAGGCCGCCAGCGAGCAGCCGGCGTCCAGGTCCGGAATCAGCACGGTCTTGTCGGGCGCCAGGATGACCGCGGTCTCGGCCATGAAATGCACGCCGCAAAACACGATCACCTCGGCGTCGGTCTCGGCCGCTTGGCGCGAGAGTCCGAGCGAGTCGCCCACATAGTCGGCGACGTCCTGCACCTCGGGCACCTGGTAGTTGTGGGCCAAGATGACGGCCCCGCGCTCGCGGGCGAGATCACGTACCTCGTCGTGCATCGTCGAATACAACTGCGTGGTCACGAGACCTCCAGGGAGACGTCCAGCCATTTGGCCGAGTGGGTGATTGCGCCGACGGAGATGACGTCGACGCCGGTCAGGGCGATATCGCGGATCGTGTCGAGCTGAATGCCGCCCGAAGCTTCGACTTCGGCGCGGCCCGCGACGATCGCGACCGCCTCGCGCATCACGTCGGTCGGCATGTTGTCGAGCATGATGCGCTCGGCCGCGCTGCTCACAGCCTCGCGCAGCTGGTCCAGGTTCTCGACCTCGACGGTGATCGGGAGGTCAGGGTGGGCGGCGCGGGCCAATGCGACCGCCTGGGTCACGCCGCCGGCCACACGCACGTGATTGTCCTTGATCAGGAATGCGTCGTACAGGCCCATCCGGTGGTTGACGCCGCCGCCGCACGCGACGGCGTATTTGTCGAGGGCGCGCATGCCGGGCATCGTCTTACGAGTGTCGAGAATACGTGCGCCGGTGCCGGCGACGGCGGCGACGTAGGCGCCCGTCAGCGTCGCAACACCGCACATACGTCCCAGCAGGTTGAGGGCGGTGCGTTCGGCGGCCAGCACTGAACGGGCCGGCCCCTCGATGGTCATCAGGTCGAACGGCGCGGCGACGGGTGTGCCGTCGGCCACCAGAATCTCGACGTGGAGGTCCGGGTCGACTGCGCGAAACACTGCCTGCGCCACATCGACGCCCGCGACGATCCCCGGTGCCTTGGCCAGGACCACCGCGTTGCAGCGGCGGTCAGCCGGGATCGTCGCTTCGCTCGTGACATCGCCATCGCCCAGATCCTCCCGCAGGGCCAGTGCGACGATCGCGTCGAGTGCGCTTGTGGTCAGCTCCATTGCTGAAGCTCCGGTGCGCGGTCCTTGCGTTGGACGATGTGACCGACCAGATGCGCGTCCTCGAACGGGTGGTCGGCGCGGAAATGCACGCCGCGGCTTTCCTTGCGCATGAGCGCGGCCTCGGCGATCAATCGGACCAGGGTGTGGGGTGCCTCCAGCAGCCGCTCCAGCCCTGCACCGTCGCGGACGAGGCCGGCGTCCTGCCACAGCGCCTCGCGAATCTCGGGCGACGGAGGGGGCTCGGACGAGGTGGGCTTGGGCGCGCGTCGAGGAGGCGACGAAACGGGTTCGGCGACGGCGCCGAGCGCCGCGCGACGGCCGAACACGATGCATTCGAGCAGGGAGTTCGAGGCAAGGCGGTTGGCCCCGTGGACACCGGTGCATGCGCACTCGCCGGCTGCGTACAGTCGCCTGAGGTCAGTCCGTGCGTCGAGGTCCGTGACTATGCCACCGATGAAGTAGTGGGCGGCGGGGGCCACCGGAACCGGCTGAGTGGCCGGGTCATATCCCTGCTCCTCGAGTGAGTGCATCAGACCCGCGAAGCGGTTGCGGTCGATCGCGCGCAGGTCGAGTAGGGCGGTGCCGTGGTCGTTGATCGCCCGGGCAACCACGTCACGTGGCGCCAGCTCGTCGATAAACCGCTCGCCGCGCTCGTCGAGCAGGACTGCACCCGCGCCACGCAGGGCCTCGGTCAACAGCAGCGACGAGCCGGCCAGTGCGGTGGGGTGGAACTGCGTGAACTCCATGTCGGCGATCGCCGCACCGGCCCGATAGGCGGCGCCGATTCCGCCACCGACGGCGCTCGGCGCGTTGGTCGTGCGGGCCCACAGGCCCGCGGCGCCTCCGGTCGCCAGGATGGTGGCGCGCCCGGCGACGGGCCCCTGCTCGGTCAGCACGCCGAAGCATTCGCCGTCGTCGACCCACAGCCCGCGGACCCGCTTGCCCTGGCTGATCGTGATGCGCGGCTCGGCGATGACGCGTGCTGCGAGGGCGCGGGCCACGTGACTGCCGGTTGCGGCGCCACCCGCGTGGACGATGCGGTTGCGGGAGTGGCCGCCCTCCAGGCCCAGATCGTCGTCGAAGTCGACCCCCAATGCGACCAAGTCTCTGATGCGGTCGGGCGCCTCGTTGACCAGAATGTGGACGGCGCTCGACCGGCAGATGCCACGGCCCGCGGCATGGGTGTCATGTTCGTGCAAGGACGGGTGGTCGTCGTCGCCCATGGCTGCGGCGATCCCGCCCTGCGCACGTGAGCTGTTGGTGTGTTCGACCGGGCCGGCGGTGATCAGGTGGACGTCGGCGTCGGCGGCCGCCACGATGGCCGCCTGCAGCCCCGCGATACCGGATCCGACAACGATGACGGGGACGTCGGCCTTGCGCCGGCGTCTGCGTCCCGCTAGTTTGCGACTGCGAGTCGAAAACATAGTGGGAAGTGTAGCAGACACCGCCTTCCCGGCGGCAACACATGTGAGCCTGGCGGTGGTGTTCCAGGTCCGTGACGGCCGTCTTCAAGTCCTCGCCTGGCAGCGGGAGCGTGACCCGTTTCGCGGGGCCTTTGCGCTGCCCGGCGGATATCTGTCCGAAGGAGAGAGCCTGGAGGCTTCGATCACCCGCCACCTGGCCGCCAAGGTCGACGTCCGCGAGGTCGCGCACATCGAGCAGCTCGGCACGTGGAGCGATCCCGGTCGACATCCCTCGGAATGGCAGGTGGTGACCGCCTACCTGGGACTCGTCGCTGCCGACCTCGACCCGGCTCTGCCTCCTGACACGTCATGGCATCCGGTGGACGCCCTCCCCGCACTGGCATTCGACCACGAGACGATCGTCCTGACGGCCCGTGACCGCCTGCGGGCGAAGCTCTCCTACACCAATCTGGGCTTCGGGCTCGCGCCGCCGACGTTCGCGATCTCGGAACTTCGCGACGTCTACGTGGCTGCGCTCGGGCACCCGGTCTCGGCAACCAATCTTCAGCGGGTGCTGGTGCGTCGCGGGGAACTCGTGCCGACGGGGGAGCGTCGCGCACCCGGCGCCGTCGGGGGTCGCCCCGCATCGGTGTTTCGCTTCCGAACGAGCGGGCTCGAGGTGACCGACCAGTTCGCCGTATTGCGACCCCCGCGCACCGGGGCCAACCGTTCCGACGAGCGCGACTAACCGACCCCTCTCGGCCCGCCGCGAACACCTCCGTTCAGCCCGCGACGACGTTCGCGACCATTCGCGACCTGGTGCCTGAGCGGACATCGGCGACGAAGGCCCTGCGGCGGTTTCCGCACACGTGGCGGACGGGGATTGCCCTACCTGTCATGTGGCGCGGCACGAGGTGGCGTGCGCGAATGCGTACGCCTCAAGGGTGTGGCCACGGGTGCCGATACCACTGCTGCACGTCGGTACCGCGGGAACCGACTGCGTCCGGAACGGCGGCGAACGGAGGTTGTGGGAAATGCGCCGCATCATCGCGACGAGTGTCGCCGGTTTTCTGGCGCTCGCCACGGCGGGGTCGGCGTCGGCGGCCGAGATCACGCTGAGGATGTCGACATCGACAGACCCGCGGATCAAGTCATTGACCGTTGCCGACGGGACGCTTGCCTACGGCTGGTATGACGACGTGCCCGTGCAGGTCTACGAGGCGACGCTCATCGCCGACGACGGTCAACCCGTCCA
>JANMDV010000123.1:0-2658 GCA_031376485.1 Actinomycetota bacterium | reverse complement strand
GAGAGGGGGGGATTCGAACCCCCGATCCAGGTTAAGCCCGGATACCCACTTAGCAGGCGGGCGCTTTCAGCCTCTCAGCCACCTCTCCGTGTGTGCCGCTATCGTACCGACTCACCACCCGTATCGGCGTGGGGCCGCGTTTGGTTGACCCGGAGGGGTGGCAGAGCGGTCGAATGCAACGGTCTTGAAAACCGTCGTCCGGGCAACCGGATCGTGGGTTCAAATCCCACCCCCTCCGCTGTCGCCGCCATGCTCACGGGCTGGTCGTCCGAGTTGCTACGGCCGCATCCCCGATCCAGGTAATGCGCTCAGCTTGCCGCGGCGTACCTGAAGGCGTCGGCGTTGTCGCGTGCGAACTGGGCGAACGTCCGTGGGGCGCGACCGAGGATCCGCTCGACGTCCCCTGTGACCTCAGCGGCCCAGCCATTTCGCTGTACGACGCCGAGCGCCGTGTAGTCGTCGGCCATCCATTCGGGCAACCCCATCCCCAGCAGGGCACCCCGCATCTGATCGTCAGTCAGGTCCACGTACCTCACGGACGTGCTGATGGCATCGCCGATGTGCGCTGCGATCTCGGGCTGCGTGAGCGCCTCGCCACCGGTGAGCGTGTAGGTCTGGCCCGCGTGTACATCGGAGGTCAAGGCCGCGACAGCCACATCGGCGATGTCGCGGTCGTCGATGACTGAGGTGCGCCCCTTGCCGGCATTTCCGTAGAGCTTGCCCTCACTGGCGATCGACCCGGCCGAGCCGAGCGTGTTTTGCATGAAGAAGTTCGGCCGCAGCACCGTCGCCGCGACACCGGAGGCCGCCAGGTGCTCCTCGATTGCGTGGTGCCAGCGCGCAAGCGCGACGACGGCATCTGGTGCGGCGCCGACGACCGAGATCTTGACGATGTGACCCACGCCTGCTGCCACAGCCGCATCGATGGCGCCCTTCTCAAGCGCTTCCTGATCCGACGTCCCACCCACCGCCAGATACAACTTGTCCACGCCCGCGAAGGCATGGTCGAGCACCCCGCGATCGGCGACGTCACCCTGGACCACCTCGACGCCCGCAGCAGCGAGGTCGGCTGCCTTCGCCGGATCACGCACGAGCGCGCGCGTTGGGACACCGCCTGCCGTCAGGCGTGTCGCCACCGTTCGTCCGATCTTTCCGGTCGCTCCGATCAACAGAATCATGGTGTGCTCGCTCTCCTAAGGACTTGTTTGTTCCTAAGGAACGTATCAGAGTGCAAGAGCGACGCGCTACCCTTTTGGTGATGTCAGCAGACGAACTCCGCGATCCCGACGTCTTCAGCGGGCGTTGCCCGTCGCGCATGGCCCTGTCGGCCGTCGCCGACAAGTGGCTGGTCCTCGTCGTCCACGCCCTGCAGCACGGAACGGCACGGCACGGCGAGCTGATGCGCCAGATCGACGGGGTCTCACAGCCGGCACTGACGCGAACGCTCCGCCAAATGGAAGCCGCCGGGCTCGTCACGCGCACCGTCTACCCCGAGGTGCCACCGCGGGTCGAGTACGCGCTCACCGAACGGGGGCAGAGCCTGGCGGGCCCGGTCACCGCGCTCGCCGACTGGGCCGAGGCCAACATGGACGCGTTCATGCCCCCGGCCGAACCCGACCCCGACGAGGACTGACGCGTCGAGCGAGGGCCTCTGTCATGAAAACTCCCTTGCCGGACGGCGAGCGAAACGGCCCGGAGCGGGGCTCGCCCCCGGCGGCTGGAAATACGAACCGCAGGACGGCTATTTCCGAAGCAAAACCGAGCACTACGGTCCTGGCGAGGTGCGACGGTTTGCAGCCGCCGAACGGTGAGGGAGTCATGACACGGGCCCTGGCGTCTGGGGCTCGGGTTCGAAGTCGAGCGACGCCGAGTTGATGCAGTAGCGAAGCCCGGTGGGGTTGGGCCCGTCCGGGAACACGTGGCCCAGGTGTGACCCGCAGCGCTGACAGGTGACCTCGGTACGGACCATCCCGTGAGCCGTGTCGGTGTGCTCGGCGACCTTCCCGTCCTGGGCGGGTTGGAAGAAGCTCGGCCAGCCCGATCCCGACTCGAATTTGGTGTCGCTCGCAAACAGCGGTTCGCTGCAGACGATGCAGCGGTACAAGCCCTGATCGTGGTTATCCACGTAGACGCCGCTAAACGCGCGCTCGGTCGCGGCTTGTCGCGTCACCGCGTACTGCTCAGGGGTCAGGCGCTCACGTAGCTCGCCGTCGGTGGGAATGGGTCGATCGGTCACTGGGTTCCTCCTTGGCACGACATGTCATCGACGATGCGCTCGCCGAACACTGAACAGTGCCAGTTTGGCCGCAAGCGTCACAGTTGCGCGGGCGTTACAAACGCCCGCTCGCTGGTGGGGTACACGGGATCCAGCGACACGCTCCTCGCGTCGAGGGACCCGCATTCCCTGACAGGCGCTGGGCACCACCGCCGAACCTCGCGACGGGAGAGACGGGGGCCGTTCGGCGGATCAGCGCGGGGCCCGCGAACCGACCAGCCACACGCTCGGGAAGTCGAGGGACGTCTTGTCGGCGATGAGGTCGTAGTGTCGATCACAATGCAGGACCCCGTCGCGCCGGGTGTGTGCGATCGCAGCGACGAGAAGATCCACCGGCGGGATGCGATGATGGCCGCTCCGGGCGAGTTCGCTCTGCGCCCGTT
>JANMDV010000078.1:0-8379 GCA_031376485.1 Actinomycetota bacterium | reverse complement strand
CGGGTCGCCAGGTCCAACTCGAGGATCTCGAGCCGTTCGCCGTTTGCGGCGAACCACGTCTCGACCGACGTGCCGAGACCCATCGGAGCAGGCGCCCACACGGGCTCCAGGCTGGCGCCGACGTGCGTCATCCACGCCCGGGCGGTGGCCGCACGCGCCCGCGAGCGACGCTCGGTCTCGTCTGGCATCGCTCCACTCTCGGCCAGCAGGAACACCTGGTGGGTCATCTTGGACCGTTCACGCTCGAGGCGCTCGTGGATACCCTGGGTGTCCCCCATCACCTGCGCGAGCAACGTCCCCGCGGTCACGCTGCGGCCGCCGGACTGCCCTGCGTCGCGATGTCGGCGGCCAACGCACGCGACAAGTCGACGAACGCCTGCGCGGCTGCGGATCGGGAGCGGTCGCGATGCCAGGCAAGCGCGATCACTCTGGGCGGAAACGGCGGACTGGGTTGCATGGCGACGACCTCCGGATCATTCGAGTCCAAGGCAAGCGCAGGCATGATCGCAGTTCCCATACCCGCCGCGACCATCGCTTGGACGGTGCCGTTGTCGTCACTACGAAACACGACGTCGAGTTCGCGGCCGCGTGAACTGATGTGCTGCTCGATCTGTGTCGTGGCACGGCAGTAGCGGTAGCTGATGATCGGTTCGTCCTCGAGTTCGCGCATGGTCGGCGGCTTCTCGCGGCCGGCGAACGGGGACGTCGCGGACACGACCAGCAGGTAGGGGTCGCGCATCAACTCGACGGCATCGAGCGGGCCGTCGGGGATCGGCAAGACGGTGAACGCCAGATCAAGCTGACCGGCCTCGACCATCTGCAGGATGTCGTCGTCATCGTGCGACTCGGTCAGACGTACGCGCACCTTGGGCCACGCATCGTGGAAACGTCGCACCAGCGTCGGCACCATCCGGTTGCCCACGCTCTGGAACGTCCCGATTCTCAGGGTGCCGGCCTCACCGGCGGCCAGCGCGATCAGATCGGCCTGTGCAGCCGCCAGGCGTGCGACGATCGCCTGTGCGTGACGGAGCAGCAGTTCGCCGGCCTCGGTCAACGAGACCTTGCGCGGGCCTCCCGGTCGATCGACCAAGCGTTGACCGATGACGCGCTCCAACGTCGCGATCTGCTGGCTGATCGCCGATTGCGTGTAGCCCAGGTGATTGGCGGCCGCGCCGAACGAACCCTGCTCCGCAACGGCTTCAAGCGCCGCCAGGTGCCGCATTTCAACGCCCAGCCATCGATCAGGTTCAGTCATGGTCATCAACGTTACCTCGATTAGTGCTAATGAGCAAGATGGTCGATACTCACTGCATGGGAACACTGCTGATCATTCTTTTCATAGTCCTCGTCGGCCCTGCTGCGCTGCTGTGGGGAGCTGACTCGCGGTCAGACGACTCCGGCTGGCCCGGAAAACGACGCTGATGTCGCTGCACCCCACCATCGACCTGCTGGTCGCGAAGCAGCGTCGTCGCGCGCCTCGTCGCGAGTTCCGATGGGTTCGACGCGCGTCCGCTGCTTCTGGGGCACGCCCTGAGCGAACGCCGGGCATGCGCGTCTGACGGGCTTGTCGTCGCGAGGGAGTGCCGGTGCTGCATGTCGCGTCTGCAATCACCCGTAGGCTGAGCGGACCGAGAGCGACCGCGACCCGCCAGGAGCCCACGATGCCAGACATCCCCGACGTCCCCGTCTTCCAGGCGATGGGAGATCGCAGAAGCATCCGCTACTACGATCCGGATCGGAAGGTCGAGGACTGGAAGATCGAGGCGATGCTGCAGGCCGCACGGTTCGCGTCGTGCCAGGGCAACATCAATGCCACCGAAGCCATCGTCGTCCAGAAGGAGACGTGCGAGCTATGGGACGAGATCGAAGAGTGCGTCTCGGGCTTCAACGTGCAGATCATCAACCAGTGCTCGCACGTCATCTTCTGGCTGACGAATCTGCATGCGTGGTACGGCCGCGCCAACGACGGCATCTCGTCGCTGGCGCTCTCGGGCGCGTCGACGCACTACCACGGCTGGAACTACGAGTTCACGATGACGCAGACCGTGCCGCGCCTGATGAGCTTCCCGGTCGAGCGCACGGACACGTTGCTGCGGTTCGAATCGGGCCAAGCCGTCGCCAACGCGATCACCGCAGGCGTGGCGCTGGGCGTCGGCAACATCCTGCTGGCGTTCGGACGAAAGCCAGGCGGTGTCGAGAAGGCGTTCGGCCTGCCACCGAACCTCAAGTTCACGTGGGCGCACGCTGTGGGCTACCCGCTGGAGGACGCGAAGGCCGGCGGACAGCGCCCGCGTCTCAAGTTCGAGAAGCTGTACCACAAGGACAGATACGGGACTCCTCTGATGCCGACGCCTGAGGTCACCCGGGCACTCACCGCCAAGGGTTTGATCCAGGAGCAGGCGCCGCGGGCCGGACGGTTCGAGGAGATCGACGCGATCGCAGGTCGGTTCGGGCGCGACCCCGGCGTCGTCTCGTGGCCGGCGCGCGAGATCGAGCGGTTGATGCGCGACGACGACTGGGACTTCGGCCCGGCGATCCGCGAGCGGGCCAAGGAACTCATCGACCGCGGCGGGTTGCCGGACTACCCCGAGGAGATGCGCGCCACGTTCAAGAAGCTGATGGACGAGCACGGTCTCGACACGAACAAGTACCTCTCGTCCTAACTAACTCGACTTTCGTGATCTCAGGCGGCGAGGTCCGCCCTGGGTGACAGGGGTGGAGTGTTTTCTTGGGCGGTGGGCGTAGGGGGCGGACCGTTGAGATATTGCTCTCGCATCGGTTCACGCCGGCAGGTTGCCAGCATGTCCTGGAAAGACGGGGTTTTCTTCTGGAGGTACCAGGGGGCGCGTCTGCGTCGACGCTCGACGTCGCGCACGGCGGTGTCGCCCTGGGAGTACCAGGCGACGACGAGCGTCTGGCAGAGAAATCCGAAGGGCACGGTACGCGAGACGGCGCGCTCGGTTCTGTTTCTGGCCTCGCCCACGCCGATGACGCTCTTGGCGTCTTGGAAGGCGACCTCGATCGCCCAACGCATGGCGTAGCGACACACGACCTGCGCAGCGTTAGCGGTGGTGTCGGTGCTGACAAGCGCGATGTCGAAGCCACGCGCGGTTGCGCCTTCTCGTACAAGGACGACCCGGACTGCTTCGCCCGCGAGAACCCGGTGCCAGAGGCAATCGATCGCGAGGACCCGCACCGTGTGCGTCGCGCCGTAGCGAGTGAGCGTATGGGTCTGCCACGCCGCCTGGGGTGCGTCGGCAAGCTCCATGAGATGGGCGAGCTTCTCGCCCTTCACGCGCGGGCGCCCGCGGGTGGCGCTTCTGGGTGGCGTCGGGCCATAGAGCGCGGCGTCGCGACGAAGACGCATCGTGATGTTTGCGCGAGCGGTAGGCCGCGAAAGGCCTTCGTCGCGTAGGCGCCATCAGCCAGGATCTCGACGTGTCGGGTCGGGAACCGTTCGCATACGAGATCGACAAGCTCGCGTCCAAGCTCGGGACGGGAGCGGCGCGTGATGCCTGGGCGTGTCGGGCGGTAAAGACGGAAGATCACCGGGAGGCAGACGGTGCGGTGCATGAACGAAAGTCGACCAAAAGACCCGCCACCACCCAGCTATTGCCCAACCGGACCGCATGTTCCCCGCGGGCTGTGGGATCGTGGTGCAGGAAGCTGCCCCACACCTTCTTGCCCGAGCGGCGAAAGAGTGTGTCGTCAACAGCCAGGCGAAGGGGCGCGCCGGCCGGCACAAGGAGCGCCACCACGCCCTCAAGCAGCCGAAGCCCGACCTCGTCGGTCGACCAGCGGGCGCGGGAGAAAAAATCATGTGCTCGGGAGTGGTGGAGCCTGCCCGAAAGCCGTGCCGCCTGCCACATCCCGGTGACCGTGCGCTCGCCCACCTGGGCGATGAATCCGTAGATGAGCCACGAGAAGGTGTCGAACGAGGGCGCGGTAAACGCCGAGCGAAGCAGGGACACAATCGCGCGGAGCGAACCAGGAAGCTCGGGCATCGGCGGTGACCTCCCACAGGCGTTGACACCCGGTGGATTCGAGGTTGCCGCCGGTGCCCCTTGCCTCTAAAGCCCCGTCGAGGTCACGCGCGAATCTCCTTCATTTCGAGTCAGAATCACGAAAGTCGAGGGAATAAGGGTTCGCGCAAAAACTACTGCACCGTTTGGCGGCTGCACACCGTCGCGATACGGCGTCACCGAGATCGCCGTTACCACCAGTAGCGGCGAGGCTCGGCGACATCGTCTCACTCGGTTTTGCTTCGGAATTCCCTCAGGCTGCGGCCTCCCGGAGGTCGACGTTGTAGCCGAGTTGGGCGAGCTGGTTGAGGGCGCGGCGGCGTTGGCGGTTGCGCTGTTGTTCGGTGAGTCGATCGGGGTTTGGTTCGCGGTAGTGGGCGTCGTCGTGGTCGAGTTGCCAGCCGGTGGTGAGGATGGTGTGGGCGACGGCGACGATCGCGCGGCGGTGGCCGCGTCGGGCGTGCAATCGCCGGTATTGGCGGCCGAGGTTTGTGTCGGGGTGTTTGGTGGCGGCCATCGCCGCCTCGTGCAATGCGCCACGCACCCATTTGTTGCCTTTGGTGGTGCCGGCCGGGCGGCGTCGACCAGCCGATTCGTGGGTGGCTGGCGCGAGGCCCGCCCAGCTGGCGAGGTGGCGGGCGGTCGGGAACGTGTCTGGCAGGTCGACGCCAAGCTCCGCGACGAGCACCTCGGCGGTGCGCTGCCCGATCCCGGGGATGGTCTGCCAACGTTCAACGTGTTCGGCGAAAGGGACGAGTTGCTCGTCGATGCGGTCATTGAACGCGCTGATGCGCTCTTCCAGGTAGTCGAGGTGAGCGAGGATGTCCGAGGCCATGAACGCGTGATGGTCGCGGAAGTGCCCGGTCAGTGCCTTCTCCAACTCCCCGAGCTTCGCCCGCAGCTTGCCTTTGGCCAGTTCGGCCAGCACCTGGGGATCGCGGCTGCCGGCGACGAGGGCGGCGAGCATCAACCGGCCCGACACGCCCAGCACATTCGACGCGACCGCTCCGAGTTTGACGCCGGCGTCCTCGAGGACCTTGTGCAAACGATTGGCCTCGCGTTGACGCTCACCGATGAGGGTCTTGCGCCTGCGCGTCAGATCCCGAAGGTCGCGGATCGGTTGGGGCGGTACGAACCCTCCCCGCAACAAGCCATGGGCCAAAAGCTGACACAACCACGCGGCGTCAGCCATGTCGGTCTTTCGCCCCGGCACCTGCTTGACGTGGCGGGCGTTGACGACCAACACCCGCGGGAAGGCGTCCTCCAAGATGTAGTACACCGGTTTCCAATACACACCGGTCGCCTCCATCGCCACCTCCCGCACGCCATGGGCCAACAGCCAGTCACGCAACGCCAAAAGATCGGGTGTGGTCGCACCGAACGTCGCCGAGTGGGTCTCCGGCCGGCCCGCGGGCCCGGGCATCGTCAGGCACGCCACGACACTCGATCGATGGACATCCAACCCCGCGCAGTGATCCCCAGTCTGCTGCATCGTGCTCCTCCTTCGCGTGTCCTCAATCAAACGGCCGCGCCAGGAGTCTCGATTCAAAACGATTTTGCTTCGCGTGCTCAAAGGCACAAACAGGGGCTCCGACGACTCCCACGCCAGTTTCGCTACGGCACATAGCCAAAAACCAAGACGGCGTGCGACCGAAGCTGAGCATGCCAATTCCAGCCGCCGGGGGCGAGCCCCGCTCCGGGCCGTTTCGCTCACCATCCAGCCCAGCAGTTAATTTTACGCGAACCCTAATCACGTCGGATTGGAGCGCCGACGGGCCCTCGGTACCGTCGGTCTTCCGAGGAGGCTGGGACCAGACGGGCGCTCCGCTGGGCGAGCTTTTTTTTGGGTGCGCTGACCACTGACCGCCCGAGGTCGAACGTGACGAAGGGATAACTACACTGCATGCGTGCCCCCGGCCCTCTCCGCCACCGACCTGGAGAAGCGCTATGGCGCCGTCCATGCCCTACGTGGCGTCGACATCGAGGTCGGCGAGGGTGAGTTGGTCGGCCTGCTGGGTCCCAACGGCGCCGGCAAGTCGACGCTCGTCAAGATCGCCTGTGGTTTGGTACGCCCGACCGGTGGCACGGCCCAGGTGCTGGGCCACCCTCCGGGGAGCATCGCCGCCCGCACCCGGCTCGGGTACCTGCCCGAACTGTTTCGCTATCCCGGCTGGGCGACGGGGAACGAGGTGCTCGACCTGCATCAGCGGTTGGCGGGATCGCGTGGCGGCAGTGCCGAGCGCCGGGATCTCCTGCAGCTGGTCGGGCTCGCGGAGGCGGGCGATCGCAAAGTCGAGGAGATGTCAAAGGGGATGCAGCAGCGGCTGGGTCTCGCGCAAGCGCTGATCGGCGAGCCGAAGCTTCTGCTCCTGGACGAGCCGACCAGCGCGCTCGACCCGGCCGGCCGCATCGCGGTGCGCGAGATCCTGGAGGAGCTCCGCCGTCGCGGAATCGCCGTACTGCTGAACTCACACCTGCTGTCAGAGGTCGAACTGGTCTGCGACCGAGTGGTGATCATCTCCAAGGGCGCCACCGTCGCCGCCGGCACGCCCGACGAACTGGCACGGCGCACCGGCGTCGACGTCGAGACCGCCGGTGGGACACACCGGTTCGAGCACGCGACCCGCGACGACGTCCCCGGCATCGTGGCGGAGCTGGTCGCCTCCGGCGCCAGCATCTACGGGGTCACCGTGGTCCGCTCGACGCTCGAAGACGTCTACCTTGCCGCCATCGCAGGGAGCGAGGCGTGAAGGGTGCGACGGCGATCGCCCGCTACGCGATCCAAGAGAGCCTGCGACGGCGCGTCTTCGTCGTCGTCTTGTTCCTCTCGGTCGGGTTCCTCGCCCTGTTTGCCTGGGGAACGTCGGCCGCCTTCGACGAGGTCCGCCAGAACGTTGATCCCGGCGAATCGCCGCTTCGCGTGGATGAGCTGGCCGGCGGTGTGCTGCTCGGCCTTGCGATGTTCGCGATCCTGTTCCTCGGCGCCGTGCTCGCCGTGTTCCTGACACTCGGAGCGGTTCGCGGGGATGCCGAGCGCGGCCTGTTGCAGCCGATGTTGGTGCGACCGATCACGCGGCGGGAGGTGCTGGCCGGTCGATTCCTGGCCGCCGCGACTGTGTGCGGGGCGTACGTCGTCGCGATGTTCCTGGCCGCGTCGGCGATCACCCGGTGGGCAGGCGACTGGTGGCCGGATCGCGTGGTCACACCCGCCGCTGGCCTCGTCGGGGCAATCGCCCTGATCGCGGCGCTCTCGGTGCTCGGCTCGGTCTTCTTGAGCGCAACGGCCAACGGCATCGCCGTGTTCATGCTGTTCGGCGGGGGCCTGGTCGGCGGGTTGCTCGGCCAGATCGGCGACGCCATCGATAGCACCCGCTTGGAGCGCGCCGGCACGATCACGAGCTGGGGCCTGCCGTTCGAGGCGCTCTACCAGAACAGCCTGTACGCGATCACCGCCGACGCCGAGGGTTTCGAACGGGTCGTCGTCGAACTCGGACCGTTCGGCGGCGGGCAATCCGGGGGCACCGGCCTGTGGCTGTGGTCGGCCGTCTACCTGGTGATCGTCGGAGCGCTCGCGACGTGGGCGTTCTCGCGGCGCGATCTCTAAAACGAACTACGCGCGCGAGCCGACTCGAATGAGGCATGCATCGTGCGCGGCGGGCGCGACGCGTACCGTACGTCGCACGCGCCCGCTGCGGTCGAGGATGCACAGGGTGCCACGCTCGAGCGACGGTGACACGACGTGCCCGGCAGCGTGCGTCACGTTGAACGATCCCACCGGAATCCGGCTGGTCCGAAGGAGCCGCCCGTCGAGGGCGTGGACGCGCATCGTGCCATCGTCGCCGCTTGCGACGTACGCTGCCTTGCCCGCGTCGCTGAAGGCGATGTGTTGCGGAGCCGCGTCTGCGGTGAGCCGCCGAACGAGCCGGCGTGTCGCGGTGTCGTAGATCGCGATGACACCGCGATCGCCCGAGCTCACCCAGACGCGATCCCCGGATGGGCTGAACACGACGTCGTGGGCCAGAAACGGCGGACGGAGCCGTCCTCGCACGACGGGTCGACGGACATCCGACACATCCACGATGGCTATGTGCTGCGCTTTGGTACCGAGCGCGGTCCAGAGCGTGCGCCCCGACGGATCGAGCGTCAGATGGCGTGCCGAGCCACCGACTGGGACGCGCCCGACGATTCGACCGCGCACGACGTCGATGACCACGACCTCGCGGAGTGCGGAGTCTGTGACGAAGGCATGGCGCCCGTCGGGGTGCGCTGCGGTGTAGCGCGGCTCACCGAGCCGGCCGATCACGGCCCGCGCGGTCAGGTCGTCTTGGTCGATCACCGTGATCCGGCCAAGCTCGCT
>JANMDV010000050.1:0-6649 GCA_031376485.1 Actinomycetota bacterium | reverse complement strand
GCGATAGGCCACGATCCATGTCCGGCCGGGCACGTCCAGGCGGTTGAGCGTGAAACCATCCGCAGGGGTGGGCTGGGTGTTGCTCGGTGCGGCTGCGGACCGACCGTTCGGTCCGGCAGTGGCCGCCACGACAGATTGCACGGCGCCGTCCACGTCGTACACCAGGCCGGTTGCGGCTGTTGGTACGGTGTTGTCCGCACCCTTCGCACCGCCGTCGAAGATCTCGATGTCAAAGGTGCGTGGTGTCGGGCCGAGGATCGCGTCCAGCAGGGTCGGCGCCTTGAACGCCGCGTAAATGACCCCGGTGAAGTTGGCGCGTCGCTCGTTTACGGTCCGTGTCGCGGTGCCGGGTCGGTACGAAGGCAGCATGATCAGAAACCCGCTGGTCTCGGGCCCCTGGACCAGCCGGACCGGCGTCGTCGTGACGGCTTGGTTGGTGTCGCGGGCCAGCGTCACCGCCCGCGTCCGCGCGCGCTCGCTCAGCAAGTCGTAGCCGACTGCCGCGTAGTTGGTCCGGCCATCCGGCGCCACCCTGTTGATGACGACGCGCTCACCGGCCCGTCGTGCGGGATGGACGCCGAACGGCGGGTAGTCCAGTCCGCTGCGGTCGATCTCGAGCGCGACGCGGCGCTCGAACGCTGCGACGTCCTCGTCGCGAACGCGTTCGGCGAACCCCACGACCTGGATGCCCGGGAAGCGTTCCAGGAGTTGCGTACTGTTGACATGGCGGGAGAACGTCTCGGGGCTGACGATGCCAACCGTCTGGTAGAGGCCGCGGACTCCATAGAGCGCCTCCGTGTACGTACCGAGCCTGCCTCGGATCGTCTCGGTCGTGTCGTGCGCGAGCTGCTGCGAGACGACGCGTTCGCGCTGCTCGGTCTCCCGGTGGAGCAGGACCGCGACGATGAACGTCGCCGCAACGAAGAGCAGGACGACAATCGAGACGGGGCCGTACGTTCGTGCGAAACGGTGACGCACCAGATGCCCGGGCTCGTCACCGTGTTCAGGCCGGTCGTCGCGCAGCCCATGGTCGTGGATACTTCTCATCTCCCGGCGTATCAGTATCGGCTCGAGCCTGTGGTCCCTTGAGCGAAGCGGCTCCTGGTGCCGTCGGTCACCGAGCGGGCATCCGCCGGTACGACCCTTCAGTCAAAGGCTCCGCGCGGGACCCTCGCCAGGTTCGACACGTCTTCGCCGCCAAGCCCGGCCTCGACCAGTCGTTGCTCCTGCGCGGCGATCAGATTCGTGATCGCCATGGTGACGCCCAGGGCCGCCGCTTCGTCGAGCGCGATACGCAGGTCTTTGAGGTGCAGTTCGACGCGGAAGCCGAGCGGGTAGTCGCCGCCGATTACGTTGCTCGACCGGTTCGCGAGGACCCATGATTGGGCTGCGCCCGAGGACAGGGCGGCGACCAGGGCGTCCATCGGTAAGCCTTCTTTTTCGCCCAGCACCAAGGCTTCGCCGAGCGTTGCGTAGGTGCCGGCGATCAGCACCTGGTTGACGGCCTTGGCCGCCTGGCCGGCGCCCGCGGGTCCCAGGTGGGTGATCGTGCGGCAGAACGCCTCAAGCACCGGGGTTGCCAGCTCGACGTGCTTGGGGTCGCCACCCACGAACGTCGTGAGCGTGCCACTGCGTGCGCCCTCCGATCCGCCGGACACCGGCGCATCGACCGCGCCGATCCCACTCGCGGCGAGTTCTGACGCGAGGGCACGAGCCGTCGCGGGCGAGATCGTGGAGCAGTCGACCAGGATCGACCCTGGGGCCATTCGCTCGGCGGCGCCGGCTGTTCCCAGGACGACCTGTTCGACGTCCGGTGAGTCCGAGACGCACGTACACACGATCTGCGCGCCCGAGGCGGCCTCGGCCGGCGTGTCGGCCCACTGCGCACCGAGAGCCACGAGCGGGTCCCCGCGCCCCTTCGTGCGGTTGTGTACCACGACGTCGTGACCGGCGCGCACCAGGTGCGCAGCCATCTCGGCGCCCATGGTTCCCAATCCGATCCACGCGATTCGCATCGGGTCATCCTAGTGGTGTGACATCCGAATGGCGTGCCTGTATCCCCGAGCGAGAGCGAGCGAGGCGATGGACGCACGTCGACGGGACACCGGGCATATTCGCGATACCGAGGACGCCGCATCGCGACGCTCGCAGCCGGGGAGACACCACCGCTCATTCGATGTCGCAACACTCGGTCGCGGCCAAGGCCGCCGCCAGGTACAACGCATCGGCAGGTACGCGCGCGCCGTCGGTTTCGAGCGCGGTCATGACCGAAATCAGCACCGGTCGGATGCGCTCGAGGGCCTCGCCCGCGGTTTCGGGGTGTGGGTCGCGACACACGGCGAGCGCCAGGGCCAGGGTGTCGCGGGCCGACTCCCGTTGGCCTTGCATGAGCCCGGCGAACGCCATCGCGCAGTACTGGTACAGCCGGGCCAGGGACCCGGCCATCGTGAGCGTCCGGAGACGGCGCGGGGGCGTCGGTGGTGCCACAGCCTCTCCGTCCAGCACGGCGCGCATCGTTCCGCCCAGGAGCGCGCGTAGGTCGGCCTCGTCGAGCCCGGCGGCAGTCGCACAGCGCAGGGTGACGTAGAGCCCCAGGAGTGGCTTTCCGTACGGCGGGTCGGAGCCGAAGACGATGCGCTCGACCGGGACGCGCGCAAAGAGCTCCAGCAGGTCGAGCGGTCCGAACACCGAGGTGTCGAAGAACGCGGCCGGATGATCGGCCAGACGCGTCGCGAACACCGCCAGATCGGCGATCCCTCCATGGGCCAGTATCAGCGGGGCCCCCGGGTGGCGCAATGCCACCCCACAGAGTTCGTCGGCACACGGTGCCATGCCGCGCCCGGCGTGGATCAGGATGGGGACGCGGGCCTCCGCGGCGACGGCAAAGATGCCGTCGGCGCGACCGTCGTCGAAGCGGAATGCCTGGGCCCGCGGGTGGAGTTTGATGCCGCGTGCGCCGCGTGCCAGGCACCGTTCGGCCTCAGCGACGGGCCCGTCCGACGGGTCGAGTCGACAGTACGGGATGAGCCTTCCTTCGGATGTCTCGGCCCACGCGAGAACACGGTCGTTGGGTACTCGGTAGGCGGGACGTCGGTCCGGGTCGTGGAGCGGGAACACGCACGCATGCCGCACGCCTGCGTAATCGAGCTGGCGCAGCAGGCCGGGCGGATCGAGTGAGCGGCCGTCCTCGTCTGTCCCCAGATGCGCGTGGGCATCGAGGATCTCCATCCCGTCGGGCACGAGCGCACGCACCTCGTTCGCAAACTGCGCAAGCTCGGGTCGCATCGGTCCAGGCTACGGGACCAGGGTGGGTAAACTAGATGGGTGGCGAGTTCTCCCTCAGGTGTGATCCGCGTCGTGGGCGCACGTGAGCACAACCTCAAGGACGTCTCGATCGAGATACCTCGGAACGCCCTCGTCGTCATCACGGGGCTCTCCGGCAGCGGCAAGTCGAGTCTCGCGTTCGACACGCTGTATGCGGAAGGCCAACGCCGGTACGTCGAGAGTCTGTCGGCATATGCCCGTCAGTTCCTGGGCCAGATGGACAAGCCGGACGTCGACACGATCGAGGGCCTGTCGCCGGCGATCTCGATCGACCAGAAGACGACCAGCCGCAACCCGCGCTCCACCGTCGCCACGGCCACCGAGATCTACGACTATTTACGCCTGCTGTTCGCCCGGGTGGGCGAGCCCCACTGCCCGACGTGCGGCAAGCCGATTGCGGGGCAGAGTGTCGAGCAAATCGCCGACCAGGTGTTGGACCTGGACGAGGGCACCCGGTTCCAGGTACTGGCCCCCCTCGTGCGCGGGCGCAAGGGCGAGCACCGCGACGTGCTGGAACACATACGAAACGAGGGGTTCGCGCGCGTCGCGATCGACGGTGAGACGTACCTGATCGACGAGACCCCGCAGCTCGACAAGAAGCGCAACCACACGATCGAGGTCGTCGTCGACCGCCTCGTCATGAAGCCCGACCTGCGCAGACGCCTGCACGAGAGCCTCGAGACGGCCGTCAACCTGGCCGACGGCCTTGTGCGTATCGAAGAGGTCGCAGATGAAGGACGCTCGTGGATGTACTCGGAGCGCTTTGCCTGCACCGAACACGGTGCGTCGCTTGCCGAGCTTGCGCCGCGGACGTTCTCGTTCAACTCGCCGCATGGCGCGTGCGAGGCGTGTACCGGGTTGGGCTTCACGTTGGAGGTAGACCCCGAACTCGTCGTCGATCCCGAGCGCAGCTTGCGCGGGGGGGCGCTTTTGCCGTGGTCGGACCGCACGACCGACTACTACGAACTCTTGCTCGAGGCAGTCGCTGACGAGCACGAAGTGGACCTTGACATCCCCTTCGGGCGGCTCCCCGACGACCAGCGGGATCTGATCGTCAACGGCCCCGGCGGCCGGGGCGAGCGGGTGCAGATCGGCAAGCGCCGCAAGCGGCGTCGCGGCGGCTACACGTCGGGTCAGACCTGGTTCGAGGGGCTCATCCCGCAGCTTCGCCGCCAGTACCGCATGACGGGCTCCCAACAGATCCGCGAGCGCATCGAGCAGTTCATGTCCCTCGTGCCCTGCACAGGTTGTGGGGGCGCGCGGCTTCGCCCCGAGGTGTTGGCGGTCACGGTCGGCGGCAACTCGATCGCCCAGCTCTGCGAGCTGTCGGTCGCGGACGCGCTGCGCTTCTTCGATACCGTCGGTTTGACCGACACGCAGGCGTTCATCGCCCAACGGGTCATCCAGGAGGTCACCGACCGATTGCGGTTCCTCGAGGCCGTGGGCGTCGGGTACCTGACGTTGTCGCGCGCTGCCGGGACGCTGTCGGGCGGCGAGGCGCAGCGCATTCGGTTGGCCACCCAGATCGGCGCCGGGCTGGTCGGTGTGCTCTACATCCTGGACGAGCCCTCGATCGGGTTGCACCAACGCGACAACCGCAAGTTGACCGCCACGCTCGAGCGTCTGCGCGATCTGGGCAACACGGTGATCGTCGTGGAGCACGACGAGGACATGATGCGATCGGCCGATCACGTCATCGACATGGGGCCGGGAGCCGGGGAGCACGGCGGCCACGTGGTGGCCGAGGGCACGGTCGCAGACGTCGAGGCCAGCGCGGAGTCCGTGACAGGGGCGTTCCTTTCGGGCCGCCGCCGTATCGAGCCGCCCAAGAAGCGCCGCAGGCCGGCGGGTTGGCTGACCGTCACCGGGGCCCGCGAGCACAACCTGCGCGAGATCGATGTGGCGTTCCCGGTCGGGGCGCTGACGTGTGTGACCGGCGTGTCGGGTTCGGGCAAGAGCACGCTCGTCAACGAGATCGTGCTGAAAGCACTGTCGAGCCGCCTCAACCGCAAGCCGCAACGGCCGGGCCGCCACACATCGATCGCCGGGCTCGAGCACTTCGACAAGGTCATTGCGATCGACCAGTCGCCGATCGGGCGCACGCCGCGCTCCAATCCCGCCACCTACACCGGCCTGTTCGATCACATCCGCGAGTTGTTCAGCAAGACCCAAGACGCCCGCTCGCGGGGCTACGCGCCCGGGCGCTTCAGCTTCAACGTCAAGGGCGGTCGCTGCGAGGCGTGCAAGGGGGACGGCACGATCACGATCGAGATGCACTTCCTCCCCGACGTGTACGTGCCGTGCGAGGTCTGCCACGGCAAGCGCTACAACCGCGAGACGCTCGCCGTGTACTACAAGGGCAAGAACATCCACGACGTGCTCGAAATGAGCATCGAGGACGCCCTCGCGTACTTCTCGCCCGTGCCACGGATTGCCCGTCGCCTCCAGACACTGCACGACGTGGGCCTGGACTACATGCGCCTGGGCCAGCCCGCCACGACTTTGTCGGGCGGCGAGGCGCAGCGCGTCAAGCTGGCGACGGAGCTCTCCAAGGTCGCGACGGGACGGACCCTGTACGTCCTGGACGAGCCGACCACGGGCCTTCACTTCGCCGACATCGAGAAACTGCTCGAGGTCCTGCAACGCCTGGCCGACCAGGGCAACACCGTGCTCGTCATCGAGCACAACCTGGACGTCATCAAATGCGCCGACTGGATCGTCGACCTCGGACCAGAGGGCGGTGCCGGGGGAGGCGCCGTCGTCGCCGCCGGCACGCCGGAGCAGGTCGCCGCGACCGATGGCTCCCACACCGGCGAGTATCTCCGCTCGGTCCTGCGTCAGGCGGCGCCAAAGCGACGGCGTGTCGCGGCATGACCCAAGCAGTGGAGACAAGCTGCGTTTCCGCTTGTCAGCGCCCGGCTGATCTCATGGGTCGGCATTCGAATCACAAGCGAGGACCGCGTCCGTGGCAGCCACTTTGTGGCCGCAGTGCAAAGTGTTTGAGCGAACGCTCTCCAACGCGCCGACATTGAGTCGTACTGGCCCGATGAGAGCGCGGTCGGGACCGGGAACGTCGTCGTCCACAACGGCCTGTGGAACGGCCAGGCGGCGTGGTACTGGTTCCCTCCGTCTCGCGGGTCAATGGCATGGGTGGCTACTCGCCCTCGGCGTGTGAGAGCAGGACTTAGGGCCTGTCAGGGATTAACTCGCGGTTTGATGGTGTAGTTCCAGTCGGGGTGGAATTCGTCGCCTTCGAGGTTGATGGCTGCGAGTTGGTCGTCGCTGACGGTGATGCCTTTCGGGTACTCGCGCTCGTCGAGGCTGG
>JANMDV010000007.1:0-5623 GCA_031376485.1 Actinomycetota bacterium | reverse complement strand
TCCTGCCAGATCGCGATCGCGGGCGATGCCGACGATAACCTCGAGCGCCCCGGGGTCAAGATCCGGGGCGATCTTGACGAGGATCGGTTTGGCCGGCTCCTGAACCCGGTTGGCGGCCGTCAGGCGGGTGATGAGCGTCTCAAGGGCGTCGCGCTCCTGCAGGTCGCGCAGGCCTGGCGTGTTGGGCGAGCTGATGTTGACGGCGACGTAGTCGGCGTACGGGGCGACACGCGCGAACGTCGAGACGTAGTCGGCCGCGGCGTCCTCCGCAGCCTTCGTCTTGCCGATGTTGACGCCCAGGGGGATGCGGTGAGCCCGCCCGGACCTCTCCCACTCGGCCAGGCGACTCGCCACAACCGCCGCCCCGTCGCTGTTGAAGCCGAGCCGGTTGATGACGGCCCGGTCCTCGGGCAGTCGGAAGATCCGCGGCGTGGGGTTGCCCGGCTGGGGTTGGGCGGTGATCGTTCCGATCTCGGCGAAGCCGAAGCCCAGGTTCGCCCACGCAGGCACGGCGCGCGCCTGCTTGTCGAATCCGGCCGCCAGGCCGACGGGATTGGGAAACGACAGGCCAAAGAGTTCCTGACGCAACCGGGGGTCGTCGACCCGCAGACGACGCTCCACCAGCGCGCCGACCGGGGCAAGCCGGGCGAGTACCGCCAGACCACCCATCGCGATGGTGTGGGCGCGCTCGGGATCGAACCGGAAGAGGACCGGCCGAAGGATGCGTCGGTGGATCACCCGGCGGCGAGCCGGTCGGCCTCACCGGCGAGAGCGACATCCTTGTCGGTGATGCCGCCCGCGGAGTGCGTGGAGAGCGTGACGGTCACCCGGTCCCACGAGATCACGAGGTCGGG
The DNA here is from genome assembly GCA_031376485.1 of Actinomycetota bacterium. GTDB lineage: Bacteria > Actinomycetota > Thermoleophilia > Miltoncostaeales > Miltoncostaeaceae > CALMEC01. The sequence goes on along the minus strand of JANMDV010000007.1, from coordinate 4,769 downwards.
ATGGTGGTCGGCGATCTCGGCCGCGACGGCGACCCGGTTGACGAACCCGACCGACCCCATGAACCCACCATCGAGTTTGAACTCGCGGACGATCGCGTCGCCCCGCCGCTCCCACCCGGGCATCCCCGCGAGCGCCCGGTCTATCTCGTCAGATGTCAGAAGTGGCATGTCGTCTCCTCACGCGCATGGGCAGGCTGCGCCACGCGAATCCTACCGGCGCGTCGGGGTGGGCGGGTTCATGCTCGGCCGTAAACGGGGATCGCTGCTCCGGTCACGGCGCGGGCCGCGTCCGAACACAGGAACGCGATGACGGCGGCGAGGTCGGCCGGCGCGACCCACCGTTCAGTGTCGGCATGCGGTTGAGTCGCACGATTCCCGGGAGTGTCGATGACGCTGGGAAGGATGCAGTTGACGGTGACCCTGTCGTGTTTGACCTCCTGCGACCCGGCCTGCACCAGTGCGATCAGCGCGGCTTTGCCTGCCGCGTATGCGCTCCCACCTGCAAAGGGGGCGACCGCCGCGCGACTCGAGACGGCGACGACCCGCCCGCTACGGCGGGCCACCATCCCCGGGAGGAACGCGCCCATCATGACGGCGGCGCTCGTCGCGTTGAGGTCGAGCTGGCGCTGCCACTCGTCGAGCGTCATCTGGCCAAGTGGCCGATCACCGAGGTACCCGCCGACCAGGTGCACGAGCGCCCAGCACCCCGACCCGTGGTCGAACTCGGCGGCGAGGGCGCCGGCCTCCGCGGGGTCGGTGACGTCGAGCCGGCGCAGCTCGATCCGATCGCCCAGGACACTGCGTGCCCGCTCGGCCTCGCCGTCGACAACCCACGTGACGACGGTCCGGTATCCAGCATCGACCATTGCCTCACTGACGGCCAATCCAAGCCCGCCGGTGCCGCCCGTCACGACCGCGATCCTTCGACCTTCTCCGCTCATCGGGTCCCCGTGTCCGTCTCCGCCATACAGGTCACCTCGACAGTATCGCGCCCCGCACTCCACTCGCGACCACCCGCTGGTTCAGTGGTCGACTGAGATGATCTGCAGGTGAAGGGCCTCGATGGGCTCGAATTCTCGATCTTGGGTGTAGAGCACAAGGGAATGTTCGAGGGCGGTCGCCGCGATCAATGCGTCGAGGACGGGAGCCCGACGCTTGGTCTGGCGCAACCCGTGGACGATCTGCGCGAAACGGCGGGCGACACCGTCGTCCACTGGGATCGGATCGAACAGCCGCTCCGCGCCGAGTAGCGTGTTGAGCCTTGCGCCGCGCTCGTCCGGGTCATCGGCGGCGAGGACCCCCAGGTGCAGCTCTGAGAGGGTGATCACCGAGATCGCCGCGCCGTCTGGGATCTGCCGGGCGTCGATCCGGCCCGCCTCGAGGCCGATCAGCACACTCGTATCGAGAAGTGCGTTCGCCGCGCCGTCCTCAGACATCGTCGGTAACCACCTGGACCAGGTTCCGGTGTCGGTCACCATCACAGACACCGACGGGAGGTCCCCGCATGCCGCTGCTGGTGGTGTCCCAGTTCGGGTACGGCCCCTACCGCGGATCCTGGCGTCGCACGCATGTGGGGCGCTCAGAGAGATGCGCGCGTCACACGCTCGCAGCCGCTGACGCGATCGCGGCGGTCGACCGTCGCCCTGTCGGTTCCCGGTCCACAGCGCACGAGTTCGACTCGCCCGTTGACGGAGTTGACGACGTCGTTCCCGGATCCGGCGTCGTACGCGTTGAGACCTGCGCCACCGAGGAGGGTGTCCGCGCCGCGCCCGCCGGTCAGGCGATCGTTGCCCTTCTCGCCCCGGAGCGTGTCGTTGCCGCGTCCGCCGATGAGGCAGTCGTGGCCGTCGCGCCCGCGGATGATGTCGGTGCCGCCGCGGCCGAAGATGACGTCTCCCCCGCCGGTACCGGTGAGCGTGTCGGGGCCATCGGTTCCAACGAGCGGCTGGAGGCAGCCGCCCGTCGTCGTGGGCTTCGTCGGGTCACCCCCGCCTGCGCCACCGCCGCTCCCGCCACCACCACCGCCGCCGGAGCCGCCGCCGTCGTCACGGCCGCCGTCGAGTGGGGGGATGCTCACGCCCTGGCCGACCACCGTGATCGGGCCCGCGCCGTGACCCCCCAGATCCTCCCCGCACGAAATCGTGAGCTCGGGCCGCAGCCGACGCCAGTCCGGCTCTGCATCGACGAGCTGCGTCGAAGTGTAGGACGCAAACGAGGCGCCGCCGAGGTAGATGCTCTCGCCCGTCTGCTCGTCGACCAAGACACGGCTGCCGGTGTAGAGGACTCCGCGCGTGACCCCGAGGCACTCGACGGAATAGCTCACCTCGACCTTCCACGTGCCGGAGCCGACACGCTCTTTCAGCAGGGCGACGATCGATGCCTTGATACCGACGTGGTCGGCCGAACCCGCGACCGGCCAGGCGAGAGCGAGCAGGAGGAAGGAACCCACAAGGATGAGAGCGTGTCTCAATCTCACCTTGGGCACGCTATCGGAGATCTCTGTCCCGGGGTGATGCGGGTCGGGGAGGCGCCGCACGTGCGACACTTACGACCGCGTCACGTGGGGCCGTTAGCTCAGCTGGTAGAGCAGGGGACTTTTAATCCCAAGGTCCTGGGTTCGAGTCCCAGACGGCCCATGGCACGGAATCGCTTTCGTAGAGCGAGAATCGGCCCTCATCGCCTCCCATCGTGGCATCCAAATCTGGGTAGGGGTCAACGCAGGGGTCAACACGAGCAGATTTGCGGCCCGCCAGCGAGACAGCGCGCTCCTTGAGCGGAATCGCTGCAAGTCGCCTCTCCTTGAACACCACGCACTCCGGAAAACCCGCACAACACGCAAAACCCCGTCAGGCCGAGAGTCATCGCCCTCTCCCAGGAGGATCTCTGCGAGCCGGGCGGACCGCTCGCCGCGCCTGGGCCCCGGCCCGACTCCCTCCGTCGGCTGATGCCTCCGCAACCCGGCCTTGCCGCCTGCGGCTGGTGCGGTGACCGCCAGCAGGTGGGAGGTTGAGCGACAGCACCGGGTGGGCCTCATCGTGTCCGTCGTGGAAGACGGTGCGAAAGGGGGACCATGTCCTCCCTGCGGGCTTCGGCGATCAGCAGCCCGTCCCATGTTCGCCGGGTCCCACCGGGGGTCTGGTTCGTGTCCTTGCGCGAGCATCCGGACGGTGTGGGGGACGATGCGGGAGAGGGACCATTTTCTCCCCAGGGGGTTCGCGATCAGCAGCCCGTCCATGCTCGCCTGATCGACACTCGTCGTAATCCGGGGCGGGACTGGCGGCTACGGTGTCGCAGCCGCTCCCTCTGTGGGTGGGTCCGTCGCGAGTCTTAACTTGGATGGCAGACCGAAGACGTACAGGAGGAGAGCGTCGAGGAACAAGAGTAGTTGCTGTGCCTCCAGCACGGTGACCGAGTCGGCTGGGTGGGCACCGTCGTTGCCGCCCAGTCGGAGCTTCTCTGCCACCTCGAAGAGCGACTGGGTGATCTTGCCTTGGTCGCGGAGCCGGGCCAGTTGGTTGATGAGATTGTCCTTCCGAGCCCCAAGGTCCAACGCGGTAGCCTGCACGGCCCGACGAGCCATTACAGCGGCGGCGTTTGGCGCGCTCACGCTCATACACCGATGACCCTCGCGAGCAGCTTCCGCGATCCTGTCCGGAACCCCTTCATAGTCAGGCGTCTCGTGCCCGACAGGGCACCACCAAAGGAAGATCGTCCGATTAGGCCCATCGTCCGTGTCGTCGCCGAATACGGGCATCCCACAGGCCCCGCATGAGTAGAGGTTCACATCCTCGAACCTCTCGGGATGGTCCGCGACTATCCGCCGCTCGAACTCAAAGCGGGACTCAGCGTTGCACCAAGGGCAAGGAATCGGCGACACGTAGTAACCCATCGCCCGAAATCTACGCTGAGGCGGGCACCTCGGAAAGGAACCTGATGGCTACGAGGATCGGAAGGTTCCTTGGGGACCCCCATAGCCAAGGAGCCGGGGGAGTCGTGAAGCGACGGGGAGCGGTCCAGCGCTATGGTCGCTCATGAAGCCACTGGGAGGGCTCGGTAACAACTCGGGACCGCCAGCCGACCTCCGTTGTCGCAGCAACGCGGGCTGCCAGTGCCAGCAGATCTCCCGTTCCGGGTTGAGCTGTCAGCATGCATTCGGTCGAAGCGGACTTGGAGTTTGACGGTGGCAGATATTCGCTTTCCATCACTCGAAGAAGCTGCTGCTGATCTTCCTCCCCCAGATGTCTTCGCCGACGTGCTCGATGACCTCGACAGGCTCTCCTGGGTCTTTCCGGCAAATGCTGAGCCCGCTGGGTTTGCGGGTCGTGTCTATCGCGCGGAGGAGAGCGTCCAAGAACTGGCGATCGTCTGGGAGCGGCTGAGGCTGGGACGCTTGAAGCAGATTCGGTGGAATGAGAAGTCATGGCGATACACCCGCAATGCGACCGGTGCAGTCTCGACCGACACTCATCCGGGCTTTCGGCGTCTTTGCGACGAAGGTCAGAGACTCGATACCGAACTCGCGCTTGACCAGAGGAGCCTCTTTGTTTTCGGAGATATCGTCTTGTCCGAATTCGTGCTGCTAGGCGAGTTGGTGTGGGGAGCCCCTGCCTCCGTGCGTCACCACGATGGCCTTACCCAGTTCTTGGAAGGCGTCTCACGACTCCCCCAGCCGCTCCCTGTTGACTCTCGGTTCGGGAAAGCCATCACCGAGTTAAACGATCCTCTCACGGCATTCGATAATCGTTTTGGACACTACCGCGACAAGTTCG
>JANMDV010000251.1:0-3739 GCA_031376485.1 Actinomycetota bacterium | reverse complement strand
CGGGCAAGCCACCTGGCATCACAAAACCACCGACGCATCGTCCGTACCGACGGGACAATGGCATCACCCCCCACCCGCGACGCACGCAACTCAACGATCACACGACGAGGATGCTCACCTGCAGCAAACCGCCGTTCAGCCTCAACACGAAGCCACGGCCACGAATACGACCCAGGACGCGCCCGAGTCGTCGCCCGCCGTTTCGCGACGCGACGCAAATGGGTGGCGAGTGCCGCGCGGTGTCGTGCCGCAAAGATCCCGGCTGCACGCCACATCCCCGCAAGTTCACGAGCGAACACCTGCCCATCACCCAAGCACTGATACGCGTCGCTTCGGTGCTCCTGACACAGCACGACGCACACCCCATGCGTCAAAGAATGGGGTGCGCCACCCCCACCCCCGGCCCCGGGGCCTGCACACAACGCACACACCGGTTGGGCAGATGCCCACCGCCCCCGAACCCCACCCCCTGATCGCTCCCCGTCCACGATGTCGATGATGCCCCACCGACATGTGACAGATCTACACCGAGGTGTGCCAAACGTGTGTCGCCCGACGCACCAGAAACGACACGATTGGCCGTCCCCAATCCAGCCGAATGGGTATTTACGGGCCGCGGGCTTCGGGTGCAGGATGGAACTGACACGGGCGGTTCGGGGGGTCGGTAGTCAGTCCGCTGGCGTCAAACGTTGGAGTTCGTGAGCGGAACAGGGACAGCCCTCGTGGTTGCGGGCGAGCCGCGTTCCGCGGATGAGAATCGGGCTCGGTCGGGGCCGGCTCGCGTTACAGGAGCTGTTCTCCCGGCCGAATTATTTGTCGAAAGCCGGCCGGACATCCTGTCGACCCGACGCCACCCACCTGGCTAGACACGACCTCGGAATGTGTTGCACTTGCCTGGGTCCCCCGTCGTGAATCCCGTCCCAAACCACTGCTGTCGTTGCGCTGATGAGCCGTGCGTCCAGGTCTCGGGCGTGACCTGACCTTGGATCTGCTCCTGGATTCGGTCGTCGCCCACGGTGGCCGCTGCGTTGAGGCCGTCGCTGATGTCTTGCTCAGTCACGCTCGCGAGGAATCCCGTGCCGACGGCGTTCTTGGACCACACCCCGGCGTAACAGTCGGCTTGCAACTCAGCGCGCACCGCCCGTGACTGCGGTCCCTGTCGATCGTCGCCGATCTGATCCAGGACGCCCTGCACATTCTGGACGTGGTGGCCGTACTCGTGGGCGACGACGTAGGCCTGGGCGAACGGGCCGCCCGTCGCACCGAACTTCTCGCGCAGGTCGTCGAAGAACCCCAAGTCCAGGTAGACATACCGGTCGAGAGGGCAGTAGAACGGTCCGACCGCCGAACTCGCGGCGCCACAGCCCGTGCTGACCTGATCGGTAAAGAAGCGCGTGCGCGCGATTGGATAGGTGCCGCCCTGGCGTCGGTACTCGCCGCTCCAGTACTTCTGGATGCTGTTGATGTAGCCGACGATCCGGCAGTCCTCCTTCGTATCGGCGTCGGCGCCGGTCGCGCAAGACGCGGCGAGTTCGCCCGATCCGCCTGCTGATCCGGGCTGAAGGCTCTCGCCGGCGGTCTGGCCGTCGAGTCCCTGCAGGCCACCCAGACCGCCATCGCCGCCAAAGGGGTTGCCCCCGAGGAGCAGCACGATGATCACCCCGATGATGCCGAGTCCACCGCCACCGACCGCAAGGCCGCCCCGCCCGCCCATGCGGCTGCCGCGTAGGTCCTCGACCTGGGAGGTGTCCAGGTCGACGTCGTCGTTGAAGTCGCTCATCCGGTCGTCACTGCCTTCCGTCGATCAGGAACAGGTGCCCCCGAAGTATCGAGTGCTTTCCCGCAATGCGTCACAATCGAACCTTGCGATCGCTGATTCGTGGGCGACGATCAGGATGACTGGTCGGCGGAGACGCGTCGCTTCCTCAGGATCGGGGCGGCTGCCACAGCCGCTGCCGCCGCGATTCCGGCGGGAAGCGCCACAGGCGAATCGACCAGTCGCAACGCCACCCCGACGCCCACGCCGACCACCCACGCCAAGATGCCGCTGCGTACGTAGCGCGCCGTCGTGTGGTGACCGCGAAGCTCGTCGATCCACAACACCCCGATCAAACAAGGTGCGGCCAAGGCCATCGCAGTCAAGAACCCGATCATGCTGTCGGCGAAGTCCAACGCTGCCAGACCCGTGCCAGTGACCGCGACAATCACGAGCGCGCCTCGGTGCGTCAGGTTCGGGATGGCATCCTCGAACGACAGTGCGCCGCTGTGCAGGTTGGTCAACACCGAACCCGTGAAGCCGAGTGCGACGAAGGCGTAAGCGACCGTGGGGCTTCCGAGTCGCTCCAGCACGTCCACCAGATTCCAGGTGCCCGTGGAGATCTGCAGGATGGCGCCCGCCGCAGCGAAGGCGATGAGCGGCGCGCAGAGCCCAAGCATCGCGCACCAGGCGACCTGGCGTGGACGGGCCAGATCGTGCGTGAAGTCGGGCGTCCGCAACGCGAACGCGGCACCATAGCCCACCATGACGGCGATCGCGGGGAGCAGGCCAAGGCCGCCCGGGGAAACGCCGTCGCCCAGCAGCGGACCGGTGCGCTCCGCGAGCGCGATACGCAGGCCGTCGACTGCGAGTACGACGGTGGCGAGACCGGCGGCGAGTGCCGTCCAGGAGAGTGCGTTCAAGCCGCGCCACGCGACGGTCAGCATCGCCGCGGCAAACAGCGCCATCCCGACGCGGGATGGCACGTCCAGAAGTCGGCCGAGTCCTGCACCGGCGACGCTCGTGTTGAAGCCGAACCAGCCGATCATCATCGCGGCCAGTACCGGCGACGCAATGCGCCGTCCCCCTTCCCGACCCAGGGCGTCGGCGGCGAGGGTCCGCAGTCGCGCATGGCGCCGCTGTCCCAGCATTCCCTGCGCGACCGCGAGCCCCGTCAGCACGGCCACCCCGGCGAACACCGCCACCGCGAGCCGCCACGTCTCGTTGCCGTCAGCGACTCCGCCGCCGACCATCAACGCGGCAGGACTCGTCCCGATCCCCACCCACGGTCCCAATCGACGGACCCAGCCGGGTGCGGTCAGGTGCTGGACCTCCGTCGTCATTGGTCCGCTTGGCATGCCGGGACGCTATCGGCGGCCGCTGGGGTCCCAGTCGTACTCGATCTGGCGGGCGGTCCGCTCGGCCAGATCGCGCCCTGCGGCACGGCCGACCAGGTGCAGCGCCATCGCGATGCCCGACGAGAGCCCGCCCGAGGTGACGACTGCACCACTGTCGACCCAGCGGACGTCCCTGGTCGCCCCGGCCTCCCCGATCCTGTCTGCCAGCAGATCGATGTCCTCCCAGTGTGTCGTCCACGGCCGGCCGGCCAGCAGTCCGTGCGCGCCGAGCAGGAACGCCCCGGTGCAGATCGACGTCGTGATCTCGGCGCCGGCGGTCAACGTCGCGATCGCGTGGCGAAGCTCATCGTCGGCGAGCGCCGCGTCGATCGCGATCGCGCCGGGAACGATCAGCACGTCCACCCGGCCGGCGTCGGCCACGCTCGCCTGGGGCACCAGGCCCAACCCACCGTACGACCGGAGCGGCGCGTCACCGACCCCGATCGTGACGACCTCGAACGGCGCAGCCAGGCCGTCCCGCTCAGCGAGGCGGCTCGCCGTCAAGAACACCTCGTAGGGCCCGCCGCAGTCGAGCAGGTCGACGCCGGAGTAGATGAGAATCCCGATGCGCACGGGCCGAAGCGTG
>JANMDV010000246.1:0-3871 GCA_031376485.1 Actinomycetota bacterium | reverse complement strand
GAGGAAGCTGGTCGGGCGAGGCACCTCGAGCCGCGTGCCGAGCCACGCGGCCAGGGCTTCGCTCGATGCGGGTGCGCGTCCTGTGGAATCGAGTGCGACGGTCCACGCGCCGTCGAGCACGCGGGGGCGGATGCGTTCGGCCTCACGGCGCATCACGAGGGCCTCGCCGTGTTGAAGCTTCTCGGCGGCGACCTCGTCGATGCGCAGCCCGACGCGCTCGCGGATGCGGTCCTCGTACATGCGCCCCGCGCCGTTGTGGGGTGGGCGGAGCTTGCCCACCGCGACGATCTGCAGTCGCTCCGTGCGGCTCACCCGCGGGTGTGGAGGGCCAAGCCGATGCGCTCGAGCGCTGTGGGATGACTCCCCCACACGCGTTGGACCCAGGCCGGCGGGTCCGGCACGCCCAGGTTGCGCATGACCAGGCCGCGATGCAGCTCGATGGCGGCGTCGGGATCCTTCGTGGCGCGAAGTGCCTCCCAATCGGCCTCGCGCTCGAAACCGCGGCTCATCCGCATACCGAACCGGCCCGCGAGCGCGCCGATGACTCCGGCCCCGACCGCCGCCACGGTCAAACGGCGCAGCGTCAGATCCGCGTCGCGCGTCCCGACGCGCCGCACGCCCGTGGCCGCCGCGACGGCCCCGCCGATGGCGGCAAGCGCAGGGAGCGCCACCGCGGTGGCGATCAGCGATCCGCGCAAAATGTGGCGGCGGGCGACATGGGCCAGCTCGTGGGCGACGACGAACCGCACCTGGTCACGGGGAAAATCGCGGACCAGCGTGTCGAACAGCACCATCCGTCGAGTCGGCCCCAGCCCGGAGACGTATGCGTTGGAACCTGTGGTTCGCGAACTGGCGTCGTTCAGGACGACCTGACGCACGGGGACGCCGAGCCTGTCTGCAACCTCGCGCACGTCCTGCTCCAAGTCCGGGTCGTCCAGGGCACGCGTACGCTGAAAGAGCGGCTCGATCAGCTTGGGACCAGCGAGCGTCAACGCGATGGTGCCCACCGAGACGACACCCCAGGTCGCAAGCCACCACGTGCGCGGCGAGCGGCGCATCGTGACCACGGTCGCCATCGCCAGGACACTGGTCAGTCCGGCACCCAGCAAGGTCGCCTTGCCGCGGTCGGCCAGCCACGAACCGACCGGCTGGGTGATGAGACCATGTCCTCTGCCCCACCCGTAGCTCACCGCTGCAATCGGAAGGCGCACAAGGTCACCGGACACCGCCAAACCCACGCCGAAAAAGCACGCAGCCGGAAGCGGCCGTCCCAGGGCCAGACGCGACACGACCGGCCGCCACCGCGATCCGTTCAGGGCAATGGTCGCGGTCCAGGCGACGCCCGTCGCCATACCCGCAACGCCAAGGACCCAGCCTCCGGTGCGGTAGCGACGATTGCGACCGAGTGCCTGGGGGTCGAACCACTCCTCGAGCCCAGCTGCCGCCACGTCCGGAACCCCGGCCCCGGGCGCGGCGAGCAGTGGACGAGGCAGTGGAAGAAGCACGTCAGGCAGCCGGCTCGACCGTGGCCGAGATGATCCATACGGGTTTACCGGGTGGGCCGTCCGTGACGGCAAGCGCGGCGACCCGTTGGATCGTGGCGAGCGATGCTGCGTCGGCCGCATGGCCGAGGACCCCATAAACCGGCTGCGCGGTCAGTACCGACTCACCCTGGGGGCCCGATACGACGAAAAACTGAGAGCCGGACGAACCGGCCGGGTCGGACTGCGTTTTGGCCATCGCGACGTCGCCGAGCTTGTACTGGTAGCCCGCGGGCACCGAGCCGACCACCTGATAGCCCGCGCCACCAGAGCCGTTGCCGTCGGGATCGCCGCCCTGCAGGACGAAGTCCGGGACGACGCGATGGAACGTCAGCCCGTCGTAGAAGCCCTTGCTCGCCAAAAACGCGATGGAGTTGGGGATCGGGCCGCCGGCCTTCTGGTCGAGCTTGATGTTGAGGGTCCCGCAGGAGGTCTTCATGACGACCGTGTAGTCGACGCCGTCCTTGAGCACCTGCTCGGCCTTGGCGTACTGCTTTTTGGCGGCCGGCTTGGGCTGACCGGCCTCGAGGCATTTCGTGACCTCGGCCTTGCGCGCCGTCGTGGTGGTGGCCGTCGTCGCCTGCGGTGTCGTCGTCCCCGCCCCGGCATCGATCTTGGTGTCGCCGCCGCATCCTGCCAACACGGCCGCGGTACACAGGGTCAGCGCGGTCAACGCGGTACGAACTCTCACAGATGGCTCCTTGGACGTCGGCCTACAATCCGGGCCATGGTAGAGCACAACCCCGGCGCATATCTCGATCATGCCGCCGCCACGCCCCTCGACCCGCGCGTCCGATCGGCCATGGCGCCGTTCCTGGACCAGGTGTTCGCAAGCCCGGAGGCCCTGCACGACGGCGCACGTCGTCCCGCCGAAGCGCTGGAGCAAGCGCGGGTGCGCGTCGCGGCGCTGATCGGGGCCGATCCCGAGGGCGTGATCTTCACCGCGGGCGACACCGAGGCACGCAACCTGGCGGTCAAAGGCATCGTCGCCGCCAACGCCCACCGCGGCGCACATATCGTGACGAGCGCCGTCGAGCATCCGGCGACGCTCGCCGCATGCCGGACCTTGGCGCGCGACCGGGCCGAGCTGACCGTTGTGGGCGTCGACGGCATCGGGCGCATCGATCCGGGGGCCCTGGCGGCCGCCGTGCGTGACGACACCGTGCTGGTCACGATCTCCCACGGCCAGGCCGAAATCGGCACGATTCAGGACGTTGTCGCTCAGATCAGCGCGATCCGCGTGCGGAACCCGGACGTCGCGATCCACGTCGATACCGGTGCGACGGCGGGACTGGTGCCGATCGACGTGACGGCGTGGGGGTGCGACGCAGTGACCATCGGAGGGGGCTCCATGGGCGGCCCGCGCTGGGCCGGCGCGCTGTGGGTGCGACAGGGCACGCGGCTGCACCCGCTCATCGAAGGTGGTTTGCAGGAGGGCGGCAAGCGCGGCGGTCCGCATGGCATGCCGGGCATCGTGGGCCTGGGCGAGGCCGCATGCCTGGCCGCAGCGGAGATCGGCGCGCGCGGCGCGCACATGTCCACCCTCGCCGATCGGCTGATCGAACACCTGGTAGCGATGGACGACGTCCACCTCAACGGTCCACGCACGGGTCGCGGGCCCGGGCACGTGCAGGTCTCGGCCGGCTGGGTCGAGGGTGAGACCCTGGTGTTGACGCTTGCCGCGCACGGCGTCGCGGCATCACCGGGATCGGCGTGCTCGGCCGCGGGCAAGGCCTCCCCTGTGCTCGAGGCGATCGGGCTGGAGCCCCCGTGGACGCACTCGGCCGTGTTGTTTACGCTGGCGCCGACGACGACTGCGACCGAGATCGACTTCGCCGCCGCCGCGTTCACGGACGCCGTCGCCTCGCTGCGCGCGATGAGCCCGATCGCCGGCGACGCGTGAAGACGGTTGACGCCCTCGGCACGTGGTGCCCCGTCCCGATCTACCTGATCGACCGCGCGATCACGACCGTCGCACCGGGTGACGAGGTCGTGCTTCTGGCCGACGATCCGCTGATCGAGGTCGACTTGCCCGCGTGGTGCCATGACACCGGTCACCACCTGATCGAACTGACCCGTGACGCCGGTGGATACCGCGGGGTCGTGCGATCGCGGTCTGGCAGAGTGCCGACCACATGAACACAGACATCCGTATTCCCACCGAACTTCTGCCCTTGGACGGGCGCTTCGGCGCAGGCCCGTCCAAGGTGCGCCGGCAGGCCGTCGATGCCCTGGCCGCAGCGGCGCCGACGCTGCTCGGCACGAGCCACCGCCAGAAGCCCGTGCAGGCTCTGGTCGGGCGCGTGCGGTCCGGCATCGCATCGCTGCTG
>JANMDV010000233.1:0-7454 GCA_031376485.1 Actinomycetota bacterium | reverse complement strand
GCGGTATGAGCGGTGAGGACGAGCGCGCCCGGCCGAGTCCTGCGGTGCAGGACTACCTCAAGGCGATCTACCGGGTGGGCGAGGACACCGGGCGGTCAAGCGTCGGGACGTCGGAGGTGGCCGACGCGTTGGCAGTGACCGCGCCGTCTGCGAGCGCGATGCTCAAGCGAATGGGAGAGTTCGGCTTCGTGTCGCCCACGGGCCGGCGCGGCGCGGTCGAGTTGACCGCGTCCGGACGTGCTGCGGCGCTCGAGGTGATCCGCCATCACCGTCTGCTCGAGACCTACCTGGTCACGCGCCTGGGAGTCCCCTGGGATCAGGTACACCACGAGGCGGAGATCTTGGAGCACCACCTGTCGGAGGAACTCGAGGCACGCATCGCGGAGGCACTCGGACATCCGGAGCACGACCCGCACGGCGACCCGATCCCCACGTTGGGTGGTGAGGTCCCCGAGGTGGCGACCGATCTGCTGTCGGAGCTTCCCGAGGGCGATACGGCGACCGTCCGCAGGGTGGGTGACCAGGATCCGGCCCTGCTTCGATACCTGGCCGAGATGGGTTTGGTGCCGGACGTGGCGGTCGAGATGATCGGGCACGGTGCGTTCGGCGGACCACTCAGGGTACGGGTCGGCGGCGGTTCCATCATCGAGGTCCCCCCTGATGCAGCCCGCGCGGTGCGGGTGTCGCCGCAAGACTGACCGTTAGCGGGAGCCTGCACCTAGTGGTGCGACATCGAAATAGCGGTGGTGTCTCCCTGGCTGCGAGCGTCGCGATGCGGCGTCCTCGGTATCGCGAATATGCCCGATATTCCCGACGACCTGCGTCCATCGCCTCGCTCGCTCTCGCTCAGGGATACAGGCACGCCATTTGGATGTCACACCACTAGGTCGTCGATCAACCGTCGAATCTCGTCGCGGATGGAGCGCACCGCGTCGAGGCCTTGGCCGTGCGGATCGGTGAGCTCCCAGTCCAGATATCGCGTGCCCGGGACATACGGGCACGCGTCGCCACAGCCCATCGTCACGACGATTTCCGCCCACTCGGCATCCTCTGTCGTCAGTCCATGCGGCACGCGCTCGGCCAGTTCCACCCCGACCTCACGCATGACCGCGACGACCTCGGGGTGCACGTTGGCCGCAGGCGCTGACCCCGCAGAGCGACCCGACCCGCCGGCCATCTCCCAGAACGCCTGAGCCATCTGCGATCTCCCGGCGTTCTGGATGCAGACGAAGAGCACCCGCGGCAGTTCGTTCATGAGGCGACGGGCTCCGTATCGATGTCGGGTGATCTGAGGACGGCGTGGAGGGCGACCGCGATCGCGGCGCCGAGGAACGGGGCAGTCAGGTACACCCAAAGTGCGGTGGCCGGTCCGCCTGCGATAGCGGGCGCCAGCGTTCGGGCAGGGTTCATCGATGCGCCGCTGACGGGCCCACCGACGATCGCCGCAAGCGTGATCGTCCCGCCGATCACAAGCGCCGCGGGCTGATCGCTGGCACGCCGGTCGGTCGCGACCGCCAGGATGACGCTCACCAGGACCGCGGTCAGAACGCACTCCCACAGGAACGCCTGACCCGCGCTTGTGGACGGCACTGTTGCCCCCACGCCGCCGACAGAGCCCAGGGATGCACGCAGCGTGAGTGCGGCGGTGACGGCGCCTGCGAGCTGGGCGATCACATAGGGAGCCACCAAATGCAGGGGGAGCACGCGACAAGCCCACAGGGCGACAGTGACGACGGGGTTGAAGTGCGCCCCCGAGACGTGTCCCAGCGCGGCGACCATCACGGCGATCGCAAGCCCGAATGCGACTGCCACACCCAGAGCGTCCAGCGCGCCGGTACGGGCATCGACCATCACCGCCCCGCATCCGACGAACACAAGGACGAACGTGCCCATCGCCTCGGCCAAGAGTGGACGTCCGAGGGCGGTCAGCCGGGTCGCCGCGAATCGTGCGGGCGTCGCGGGCGATATCGAGGTGTCTGCGAAGGGCACTGGATCATCCGGTCTGGGGCGTCACACTCGCGTGGTCGGTGAGCAATATAAAGATTGACAGATGTACATTCAATCGATAACAATAGATTGATGAATACCAATCTGGAGTTGTCGCCCAAGCAGAAGCGACCCGCCGGGCAGCCCTGCTGCGAGCCGGTCGTCTATCCGGACGTGGAGCGCAAGCAAGCCGAACGGATGGCGGTGGTGGCCAAGGCGCTCGGCGATCCCATCCGCGTGCAGCTCGTCGACGTGCTTCGTCGACACGCGGGCAAGGTGTGCGTCTGCGAGCTGACGCCGCTGTTCGATGTCGGTCAACCGACGGTCTCGCACCACCTCAAGGTGCTGCGCCACGCCGGCATCGTCGACAGCGAGCGCCAAGGCCTCTGGGCGTACTACTACGTCCTGCCGGATGCGATCGACGAACTCACGAGGTGGCTCACCGCCTGACCGGATGGCGCTCTGCGCCTCGGGCGCTCATGCTCAGCTCCTGGGCGGGCTCACCCCGCCGCTGCCTGTGAGGTCCCAGACCCAGTCGCGCGTGTTGAAGCCGCCCGCGTTGATGATCGCGCCAGCGAACTTGCGCAGGTCAGTTGAGTAGCGGTTCGCGACCGGCTGGCCGGTGGCGTAGCCGTTGTAGACGGCGAGCCCATCGATTCTGAGCTGCGAGGCGCGGTTCTCGGTTACGGTGGTCATCGGCGGCCCGGCGCAGGTGATCGTGACCATCATCTCGGCGGTCGGGGTGGTCCCGGCCGAGATCTCGTACTTCCAGCCGTCGGGATCATCCGTCGGGTCGTAGACGATTTTCGCGACCGCCGAACGGGGTGTTGCGAAGCCGGTCGCGTCGAGCGTTCCGCTCCCGCTGGCGGAGCAGTCGGTGCCCGGTGGCGCCGACGCGCTCCAGCTCAGTGACCCGTCCACCGCCGCGTAGTGCACCCCGTCCCGCCAGGGGACGTTGATGATCGGGTCGTTCTGCTGGTACCGGTAGGTGATCGTGCCGTTCCAGGTGAGCTTCACCAGGCCATTCACGTTGACGCCCGAGAAGGTGCCCTGGATCGTTTCCGGCGGGCATGAGCGAGCGATGTCGACGTGGCCGTCCGGGCGGAGCGGCTTTGCGCCGTCGCTCGTCGCGATCGCGTTGGTGACGAGCAGGACGATCTCGCGCACGTCTTGGCCAGGCACGTCGCGACACCAGGTGGCGTGAGCTTTCCCGTTCAGGTCCTCGTAGGTCCACGTGCCGCCGGCGTTGACGAACGCGCCGACGCGCTGGTCGGGCTCGAAGGAGTTCTTGTTCGGGACCAGGTCGACCCATCGCACGTCGTTCGGGATCTGCATCCGGCTGATGGCCGTGGCACGGGTACGAATACCGCCCGTCAGCGGTAGGCGTGCGTGCGCCTTTGTCAGGGCGAGGGGGATGTCCGTGACGGGCTTCGCCGGCTTTGCGACGCGCTTCCACTCGCGGAAGGAGGGACCGACGGACGTGTCCGGCAGCGGCGACTGATTCCAGGCGGCCGCGGCGTACCCTTGAAAGCTTGCGGCGGCCCCATCCGGAACCGCCGCGTCGACGGCCTCGACCTCACGAAGGCGCTCCTGGGCCTCGTGCAGTGCCCGCACGACCTTCGCCGTGTGCCGCCGGGAAAGGTAGTAGATGTACATCCAACCCTCGCGCCCTGAGATGCCTTCGATCGGGAAGTCCATCCGCTGGTTGCCCAGGTGTACCTCTCCGAGTTCCCGGGGATAGGCGTAGTCCATGGCCCAGGTCGCCGTGGCCTCGTCCCACTCGGAGTAGGAGATGCATGAGGCCGCCCGCCCGAAGCCCGCCTGGAACGCGTGGAAGACCTCATGCGCGACGATCGTGCGCTTCGCCGTGCCGCGCAGCACGATGGCGCCTGGCTTTTTCGGTTCGCAGGGCTCTCCGCTGTAGGGAAGGAATGCGGCGGTCGTGCGCGCGGGCAGCCGCTTGTGGGACGGCACGAGCCACAGGTCCAAGCGCCCGTCACCGCCGTTGAAGCAACCGGGCGTTCGCCGGTCGGCGGGTGGACGGCGACCGAGGAGGGTCGCGAACTTCGGCCAGATACGGCCCTCGACCTCCGTCCGAACACGTTGGGCGTTACGCGCATCGGCGGCGCTCGCCCGGCGGTAATGCACGCGGACGTGCGGGCCGGCGATGGAGGTGTAGGCCTTGACGGGCACGCCGGTCGTCGGGCATCGCACCGCCCCAGTCGCATCATCGGGCTGGGGGATCGCGACCACGGCGAGGGTGACGACCGCAAGCATTCCCAATATCCGGCGCACCCGATATCTCCCGTCAACGTTGCAGGACCGAGCAATCTCAACGTACCGGAGAACCCCGAGGCCGAACCTCCCTCGATGGACCGCCGGATAAACGGACTCTGTCACGAAGTGACGCTTGGTGGGTGGTCGCCCATGAGGCTGTCGGAGGAGCGGCCCCGTCAATGCGGCCGGCCGTGCGGCCGGCACCGCGTTTCGCGATCCACGTCGCTTCGCCGGGAAAGCGGCGCGGCGTATCGGGGCCTTGGGTCGGGGCGGCAACACGCCGGTGGTTGATCGCGAAACCCAATCCCCTGCAGGACCTCGCTGTGCGCGCCGCGTCGCGCGCGAACGTACGTGGCAGGCGCGCCGTTCGAACGAACTAACGCAATCCCGAGTACCGCGGCAGGCGACGTGTCGGGAGCGTCCCGCTACGCGTCGGGCTCGACGTAGGGCTCCGCTTCGTCGATCAGGTCCTCGACGCCCAGGCCCATGCTCTGCAGGAAGAACGGCGTGAGGAGGTTGAGCGTGTGACGGCATGCCGGGCAGATCGGAAGCGGGGGAGGCGGTGGCAGCCCCTCGGTCGCGCCGCCCAGCGAGTAGGCCTTGCCGGCGTAGCGTCGGCAGGCGCCACAGTCACCCTGCTTCTGGTCGAGTCGCACCAGGTCCATCCCCGAGGCGCGAAGCGTGGCGATATAGGCGACATGCCGTCGGGTATACGTCTCGGCTTCGGCGGCCAATGCGACCCTGGCGGCGGCAGACCAGCCGTCGCGCAGCGCCGTTGCGAACGGTTCAGGTGGATCGGGGATCGCTGCAAAGAGTGCGGTCCACCGATCGATCTCGGCGTCCCAGTCGCGCAACGTCGTCACGGCCGCGACCCGTCAGTCTTCGATGAAGTCGACCGGGACGGCTGCAGGAATGAGCCCGGCCTCGGCAGCCCGGCGAAGCAACTCGGCCACCGCGGCGCGCCCGTCGTCGCCGTAGTCCAGGGTCCGGTCGTTGACGTACATCCCGACGAACCGGTCGGTCAGGTCGTCATTCAAGCCGCGGCCGTACTTGCCTGCGTACTCCAGTGCATCTTCACGATGATCCAGGCCGAACTTGATGCTCGCGCGCAGCAGCACCGACAGGCGTCGCATGACGTCCTCACCCAGGTCCCGGCGCACCGCGTTGGCGCCGAGCGGCAGGGGCAGCCCGCCCGTCAGCTCGTGCCACCAGACGCCCAGGTCCAGCACGAGCTCGAGGCCCAGCGTGGGGTACGTCAGCTGGCCCTCGTGGATGACCAAACCGGCATCGGCTTTGCCCGACGCGACGGTCTCGAGGATCTCGTCGAACGGCACCACGAGCGGATCGGCGATCTTGCCGATCGCAAGCTGCAACTCCAGGAACGCACTCGTCATGAGGCCAGGCACGGCGATGACCTTCCCCTGCAGGTCCTCTGGCGACATCGGCTCGCGCGCGACGACGATCGGACCGTACTGCTCGCCCATGGACGCCCCGTGCGGCAGCAGCCGGTACTTGTCCGCCACGTACGCGTACGCGTGGACCGAGATGGCGGTCACCTCGATCTCGCCCCGCGTCGCCCACTCGTTGAGCGTCTGGATGTCGCGCAACATGTGCTCGAAGCGGAAGCCGTCAGTGGGGATTGCGTCGGCTGCCAGCGCGTAGAACATGAAGGCGTCGTCGGGATCGGGGCTGTGGCCCAGGCGGATGAGCTGCTCGCTCACGTGGTTCCTCGGTCGTGTCGTTGGATTGGCAACGGATCGTACGGGAGTGCGGCCAGGGCTGGACCTTTGGTCGCCGGATAGTGACAATCCGCCCGTGAACATGCTTCGACGCGACTGGGAGATCCTCGAGCAATTCAAGCTGCCGTTCGGCGTACTGCTCGGCGCGGTCGTGTACGGCACCGTCGGGTACGTCGCGATCTTCGGTTGGGCGTTCATCGACGCCCTCTATATGACGGCGATCACCCTGACCACGGTGGGGTACCGCGAGGTCGAGCCGATCGACACCGTGGGCGCCAAGTTGTTTACGATCTCGGTGCTGGTCGTCGGCATCTCGGCGCTGTTCACCGGGATCGGTGTGTTCGCGAACATGATCGGGAGCGGAGAACTCTCGGCCATCCTCAAGTTGCGGGGTGTCAGGAAACAGGTGGCAGGGCTCTCGAATCACTACATCGTGTGCGCATACGGGCGCGTGGGGAGGTCAGTCGTCGAGGAACTGCGCCGCCAGGGCGCATCCGTCCTGGTCGTCGACATCGATCCCGGACTCGAGTCCCGTTTGCAGGCCGACGGCGTGCCGTACCTGATCGCCGACCCCAGCGAGGAGGGGGTGCTGCACGAGGTGGGTCTGGAACGGGCGGCAGGTCTGGTCTGCGCCGTCGACTCCGACGAGGTCAACGTCTACATCACGCTGACCGCCCGGGCGCTCAACCCCCAGCTGACGATCGTGGCGCGCGCCGCCCGCCGTCAATCGCTTCGTGCGCTCGAGAAGGCCGGCGCCAACCACATCATCAGCCCGTACAAGCTGAGCGGTCATCGGATGGCGGCCCTGTCGCTTCGCCCGTCATTGGTCGACTTCATCGAGATGGTCACCGTCGGCCCCAACCTGCGTTTGGACGAGATCCTGGTGCAGAAGGGATCGCCGCTCATCGGCATGACGGTCGATTCAGCGTGCGCGTTATATCGCGGCGTCACGATCCTGGCCCACAAGCGCGAGGCCGCAGCCCGGCTTGAGGCGCCTCCCGATGGGGCCGCGTTGCTCGCCTCGGGCGACCTCGTCGTCGCCTTCGGCCCCCGCGACGCGCTGGAGGCGATGGAGGCGTAGGGGAGCATCGGCCGGGTGTGCCGGGCGAGCGGTCGCGAGTCGGGTGCTCCCCCGGGGCCGTGCGACATTAGCGGGACGGGTGACCGGGCGACGGTTCCCCCAATCGCGGCGTGGTGGTCGAGGGCCGCTCTGGTTTACGACGCGCTCGCCGGGGAACGAATAACGTGGTGCGGCATTCCGCAGCATCCCGCGGCATCGTCGTTCGGCCCGTGCGCTCAGCGCATCTGCCTGTTGCGTTTTGCCGTGACTCGGCGAGACGGAAATGTCGTTGGACGTGGAGCGAACGTTTCGGACAGTGGATCGTGTGCGGGCGTGTCGCCGGGTCGTGAAGACCGTCGACGCTCAGCCTTCGCGTCGGGCCTGGGGAGGGC
>JANMDV010000188.1:0-10594 GCA_031376485.1 Actinomycetota bacterium | reverse complement strand
GAGGAATCCCATCCGACCAGCGCGCAGAGCGTCGGTGCGACGTCACCGAGTTTGCCTTCGACGAGCGGCACGCCCGGCCGGTCGAGCCAGAACGGCACCGGGTTCGTCGTGTGCGCGGTGTTGGGACTGCCGTCCGGTTCGCGCATGAACTCCGAGTTGCCGTGATCGGCGGTCACCGCCAGAAGCCCGCCTGCGGCAGCGATCGCGGCGCGGATGTCGCCCATGCAGGTGTCGACCGCTTCGATTCCGGCGACGGCCGCGGGAATGACGCCGGTGTGGCCCACCATGTCGGCGTTGGCGAAGTTGACGATGATCAGCGGTGGTGGCGCAGGGGCGGCAAGCCGCGTCACCAGGGCCGCCCGGATACCGTCGGCGCTCATGGCGGGCGCTTGATCGTAGGTTGCGACGTGCTGCGGCGACTGGATGAGGATGCGTTCCTCGCCGTCGAAGGCCTCCTCGCGGCCACCGTTGAAGAAGTACGTCACGTGTGCGTATTTCTCGGTCTCGGCGACATGGAGCTGCGGCAGTCCCATGCCGCTGACGTGCTCGGCGAGCCCATTGCGCACATCCTGCGCCTCGAACGCGGCGGGGTATGGCCACTCGGACCGATACCGGGTCATGGTGGTGACGTGTGGTCGAGGCGTGGCACTTCGGTCGAATCCGTCGAAGCCCGGCTCTCCGAGCGCTTGCGTCAACTGGCGAGCGCGGTCGGGACGGAAGTTCCAGTACAGAACCGCGTCCCCGTCACGGATGCGGCCGGCCTCAGAGTCACCGATGATGAATGGCTCGATGAACTCGTCGCTCACCCCTGCCGCGTAGCTTGCCCGCACGGCTGCTGCGGCCGAGTCGCAGCGTTCGCCGACACCATGGACGATTGCGTCGTAGGCACGGCGCGTGCGCTCCCACCGTTTGTCGCGATCCATCGCCCAGTACCGTCCGCAGACGGTTGCGATGCGGACGCCCTTGAGCTCCATCGCCTCGATGAATCCGAGGGCCGAGTCGGGACGCGTATCGCGACCGTCGGTCAGCGCGTGGACGTAGACGCGCTCCAGGCCCGCGCGTCGCGACAGGTTCAAGATCGCGTCGAGGTGCCGCTGGCTGGCATGTACGCCACCATCACCGATCAGCCCGACCAGATGCAGCGCAGAGGCCCGTCCCGCTGCGATGACAGCCTTCATTGCGGGGATCTCACCGAACGATCCATCGGCGATGGCCTCGTCGATCCGTACGAGCATCTGCGACACGCGCCGCCCGGCGCCAAGGTTGAGATGGCCGACCTCCGAGTTTCCCTGCTGCCCGTCGGGCAGACCGACCGGAAGCCCCGATGCGTGGAGCCGCGTCGCCGACCCTTCGCGCGCCAGCGCGTCGAGGTGGGGAGTGCGCGCCAGGGTCACGGCGTTCCCCGGCCCAGGGGGAGCGATCCCGAACCCATCGATGACGATCAACACCAACGGCCCCGCCATGCGCGTTCCTCCTTCGCTGTGTACCCCGATCCTGCCGATTGTGACCGCGCCGTGCCTGGGCGCCACGCCCACAGCGATCAGCCTGTCTCGACGCTCTCCGACACCCACGCCGCAGCGAGGGACAACGCACGGGGGTCACCGCCGAACGACCAGCAGCCCGCCACGTGTCACTCGATCCCGCCCGATGGACGTCGCCACCCTGCCAAGTGTGTCGTACCCGTCACAAGTGGCCGTCGCGGTCCCGGTCAAGTGGCGCTCTCGGCCAACGTTCCCGCGTCGCCCGAAGTGGCGCCGAGCCAGCGGGATGAGTGCTGGGGTTGTGCGCGCGACGACGCTCACGCGCGCCGACAGACGGTGTGGCCTCAGTTCGCACCCGTGCAGAATCGACTGCACCGCTTGGGGGCGAGAACACCGTCGCAATGCGGCGTCAGCGAGATCGTTGCTCGCATCAGTCGCAGCGACGCACTTCGACACCGTCCTGCGCGGTGACGCTCACCATCCGGCACAGCGGTTACTTCTGCAGGGGCCCTTGCGCGGACCGGATAATCGCTGCGAACGACTCGGGGTCCAGGCTGGCCCCGCCGACCAGAGCACCGTCCACGTCCGGCTGCGCCATGAGTTCGGCCGCAGTGCCGGGGGTGACGCTGCCGCCGTACAGGACGCGGAGCACGTCGCCGTCGACGACCCGTCCGGCCTCGGTGCGGACGTGGGCGCAGGCTTCCTGTGCCTGTTCGGGCGATGCGGTGCGCCCCGTCCCGATGGCCCAGATGGGCTCGTACGCGAGCGCCAGCCGATCGACCTCGCCCCGCGTGACGTGTACCAAACCGGCAGCCACCTGGGCCGACAGCCACGGCAGCGTGTCGCCCGCGTCACGCAACTCGAGCGACTCTCCGACGCACATGATCACGAACAGCCCTTGATCAAGCGCTGCACGGATCCGGGCAGCGACTTGCGCGTCGGTTTCGCCCGCCGCACGGCGCTCGGAATGACCGACGATCGCCCCACGCGCACCGGCTGCGGCGATCATCACCGCCGACACCTCACCGGTGTGGGCGCCCGACACCGCCTCGTGTACCGCCTGCGCCGCGGTCGACACCGACGTTCCCGCCAGGGCGAACGCCACGGATTCGAGCGCCGTGAACGGTGGGCACACCACGACCTCCGCCGAGGATTCGCCACCGTCGCCCAGTAATGCGACGAGGCGTTCGCAGTAGGCGCGGGCGTCGGGCCCGGTCTTGTTCATCTTCCAGTTGCCCGCGATCAACGGGCGGCGCGGGCCATTCATGCGACCACCGGCAGCGCCGCGACACCGGGCAGCGTTCGGCCTTCGAGCAGTTCGAGGGCAGCACCCCCGCCTGTGCTGCAGTGGGTCAATTCGTCCTCGAAGCCCCACTGCGCAAGCGCGGCACCGGAGTCACCACCGCCCGCGACGGTCACTGCCTGCGTCGTCGCCATCGCATTGGCGATCGCGCGTGTGCCGTCCGCGAACGGCGGGATCTCGAACGCGCCCATGGGACCGTTCCAGAAGACCGTCTTTGCCGTCGCGATGACCTCGCCGTAGGCCCCGGCGGTCCGGGGGCCGATGTCGACGCCGATCCCCCACCTCGGAATCGCGTCGCTCGGCACCACCTCGATGTCCGCACCGGCATCGAACCGGTCTGCGATCAGGATGTCGACCGGTAGCTGCAGCGTGCAGTTGACGCGCCCGGACCGCTCCAGCAATGCATGGGCGAGTTTCTGCGCGTCGGGGCCTTCGTGAAGAGATTTGCCCACCGGGTCACCCAGCGCGGCGAAGAACGTAAAACACATGGCCCCGCCGATCAGGATGCGATCACAGCGATCCAAGAGATGTTCGATCAGCGGCAGCTTGTCCGAGACCTTCGCGCCACCCAGGATCGCCACGAACGGCGAACCGGGCCGCTCAAGCAGGCCCGTCAGCACCTGGACCTCCTTGGCCATCAGCAGACCCGCGCAGGCGGGAAGGCGGCGCGCGACCCCTTCGGTCGACGCGTGCGCCCGATGCGCGGCGCCGAACGCATCGTTGACGTAGTGCGTGAAGCCGTCCGCGAGGCGCGCTGCGAACGCAGGGTCATTCGCCTCTTCCTCGGCGTGGAACCTGAGGTTCTCCAGAACGACGAGCTCGCCCGGCTTCAGGCCTTCGACGCGCGGGCGCACGTCGTCGCCCACGCAGTCGGGCAGGAGCTCCGCCGAGCGCCCCAGCAGTTCGCCCAGCCGAGCTGCGCATGGGGCGAGTGACAGCTCCGGCACGACGGCGCCCTTGGGCCGACCCAAGTGTGAGCAGACGGCGACCGCGGCGCCGGCATCCAACAGATAGGTGATCGTCGGGACCGACGCGGCGATACGCGCATCGTCGGTGATCTGGCCGTCTGCCAGCGGCACGTTGAGATCGGACCGCACGAGCACCCGGGTCCCCGCCCATGAGTGCCCGACGCCGGCGACGTCGAGGAGCTTCGCCACGTTATGCCGGGAGCAGGCGTGCAGCCAGCTCAGCCAGACGACACGAGTACCCCCACTCGTTGTCGTACCAACTGACGACCTTGACCGTCGTGCCGTGAACCATCGTCAACGGTCCGTCCACCAGCGACGAGCGCGAGTCGCCGACGATGTCGCGCGACACGATGGGATCCTCGGTGTATCCCAAGATGCCCTTGAGCGGCCCTGACTCCGATGCCGCCTTGAACGCCGCGTTGATCTCTTCGGCCGTGGTCGCGCGCGACACCTGGCAGGTCAGGTCGACGACCGACCCGTTGGGAACCGGCACGCGCAGGGCGATGCCGTCCAGCTTGCCCTTGAGGGCGGGGAGCACCTCGCCGATGGCTCGGGCAGCGCCCGTGGACGTCGGGATGATCGACAGTGCCGCGGCGCGCGCGCGGCGCAGGTCGCTATGGGGCAGGTCCAGAATCCGTTGATCGTTGGTGTAGGCGTGGCACGTCGTCATGAACCCGTGCTCGATGCCGACGGTGTCCAGAAGCACCTTGGTGATCGGCGCCAAGCAGTTGGTCGTACAGGACGCGTTGGAGATGACGTGATGCTTCTCGGGGTCATACTCGTGGTCGTTGACGCCCAGGCAGACCGTCAGGTCGGGTCCTTTGGCAGGCGCCGAGATGATGACCTTCTTGGCGCCACCGCCCAGATGGGCGGCGGCGGCGTCTCGCTCGGTGAAGAACCCGGTGCTCTCGATGACGACGTCGACGTCGACATCCCCCCACGGCAGCTTGGCCGGGTCGCGCTCGGCGAACACCGTCACGGGCGTGCCATCCACGACGATCTGGCCATCACCGGCCTCGACTGTTCCCGGGTAGCGGCCGAAGATCGAGTCGTAGTCGAGCAGGTGGGCGAGTGTCGCAGCATCTGTGATGTCGTTGACTGCAACGATCTCGATTTCGCCGCCCGCGGCGCGCGCGGCGCGAAACACGTTTCGCCCGATCCTGCCAAATCCATTGATGCCGACCCGTACGCCCATTTGTGCCCCCAAGTTGCTCGATTCGCGACGAGGGCGAGCCTACCAGCGGCCGCGACTGACATCGCCGGAAGGAAGACGTGGGCCCTGAGGGAGCACGCAGAGACCACTGCACCTTTGGCAGCTGCAAACCGTCGCGATACGGCGTCGCCGAGATCGCCGTGACCACCAGTAGCGACGAGCCTCGGCGACACCGTCTCACTCGGTTTTCGCCCGCCACCCGGCTCAGCAGTTATTTTTGCGCGAACCCTTACAGTTACAGTATTCCTGCGCGGAACCCTTAACGACGTCGGGGGGCCGAAGCCCCCCGACGAACACGCGTGTACCAGAGGAGGCTAGGCCGCCTCGGGTGCCGCCTTCGGCTTGGGCGTAAGCGCCGCAGCCATCTTGGCGGAAAGGATACCGAGAATGCAACCGCAGATGAGGCTCACCAGTGTGTTGAGCCACACGAACGCAAACGGCGTGGACAGAACACCACCGAATGCACCAGTTCCTGCCGAAGCCGGATCGCCGAGCGACGCAAGGCTGCTCGAGGTTCCGCCACCGTTCGTCTGCCAGCCGTCAATTCCTGTCGCGATCCACCAAAGGAACACAGCGGCGAACGCGGGGAACGTACCGGCGACGTAGTACCAATCGCCGAGGACCAGGACCATGACGAGAACGAAAGCAAAAATACCCACCCAAAGAGCGATCCCCCAAAAGTCAGGGGC
Organism: Actinomycetota bacterium; assembly: GCA_031376485.1. Lineage (GTDB taxonomy): Bacteria > Actinomycetota > Thermoleophilia > Miltoncostaeales > Miltoncostaeaceae > CALMEC01. The sequence continues at coordinate 4,940 of JANMDV010000188.1, read as the reverse complement.
ATTCGCCGTCTTGAATGAGAGCGGCATGGTGATGAGAGCCGCGACCGAACCGAAGATCGAGGCGACCAGAATCTTGCCGAAGGCGGCGTTGTCGCCACCCGCAGCAAAGAACAGACCCCACGAGATGAACGCTGTCGGAAGGATCAGGTGGAAACTGCTGGGAAGCTCCAGCGTCGTTGCCACTCCCGTCGGGTCAAGAGCCCCTTCGGTCACCCAGTGAAACGTGAAGTTGAGGGAAAACTCGGTCCAGAGGAACGAGAGTACCCCGATGACAATCGCAAGAGGCGTAATCGCCTTTGCTCGTGCACCCATCAAGTAACTCCTTGGAGAGAGAGAACATGGGTCGCGCGGTCGGGAGAAAAGAAACGCACTGCAACGAACGTGACCGCACGGCACCCCTGGATATGAAGGTATCCACCGAATCTTCGACGCAGCATGAGGAATCCCCCCTCAACGCCTCAACCCGGTTTGTGCGGCAAACCGCCCTTCAAGAGGTGCGCGTGAGACTCTACGCCGAGGGTGGAGTTGGTTGCAAGTGTCGCGTACTCGCGAATTGGTCGCGCCGTGCGGGAGGATTGCGCACAAGCTCCATCACAACCTGTGCCAACACCGAAGGCTCATGACGCACGACATGGCCCGGAGCGGCCAGGTCCCGCCGCACGACCGTGACTCCCAGAGCCCGCAAAGCCACGTCGTGGGCGTCCACGGGGATTTGCCCTTGCAGCCCGTACCGCGCCACCGCCACCGGGTCCAGCGGACCGTCATGCACGACCGCCACGTCGACGGCCCCTGCCGCTGCGTCGATGACGTGCCGCACATGGTCGGCGGCGTCGAACCCGTCGGTCTCGCCGGACTGGGTCATGACGTTGCCGATGTAGACCCGCAGCGCCTGGGTGTCCTGGAGCGCCTCGACGATGTCCCGCACGGCCAAGTGGGGAAGGACGCTCGTAAAGAGACTCCCAGGCCCCAGCAGCACGACATCGGCATCCAGGATCGCATCGATCGTGCGCGGATGCGCGTCCGGGGCGGGGTCCAGCCACACGCGCCGGCACGCGCCTGCGCCGGACCCGATCTGGGTCTCGCCGCACACCGTGGTCCCGTCCAGGCGTTCGGCCCACAGACGCACCTGCTCGAGCGTGGAGGGCAACACGCGACCGTTGACCTTGAGCACGCGACTACTCTCACGCACCGCCAAATCGAAGCTCCCTGTGACTTCGCTCAGCGCTGCCAGAAAGAGGTTGCCGAATGAGTGACCAGCCAGGTCACCGTCCGCGAATCGGTGTTGGAAGAGCCGTCCGAGGAGCGATTCGTCGTCAGCCAGCGCCACAAGACAGTTGCGGATATCCCCGGGCGGCAGGACTCCAAGCTCGCGCCGCAGACGACCCGACGAGCCTCCGTCGTCGGCCACCGTCACGATCGCGGTCAGATCCACATCGTGGGACTTGAGGCCGCGCAGCACCGTCGACAGTCCGTTGCCGCCGCCGAGCGCCGCGACGCGAGGGCGACGTTCGGTCACGTGGCCTCGGTCTCGACCGGACGGTTGCCACGATGGATATCTCGGTGCTCGATCGACACGTGGTACTTGTCGGCGCCGTAGCGCTTGGCCATGAGTTCGGCGATGCGGACGCTGCGATGCCGTCCGCCGGTACACCCGAAGGCGATCACCAGGTGACGCTTCCCCTCCTGCGAGTACGCCGGCAGCAGGAAGTCCAGCATCGACTCGAGGCGCTCGCGGAACTCGGCCATCCCGTCGACGTCGTCGAGGAACGCGATGACGGGCTCGTCACGCCCGGTCAGCGGCGCGAGGTTCGGCTCGTAGTAGGGGTTCTTGAGAAACCGGACGTCGAACATCAGGTCCACGTCGCGCGGCACGCCGTGCTTAAAGCCGAACGACACGAACACCACCTCCATCCGCACGCGGTGGGCTGTGGAGATGAGGGACTCGCCGATCATGCGGCGCAGGTCCCAGATCGTCAGATCCGTCGAATCGATGACCACGTCGGCACGGTCACGGAAGGTCTCCAGAAGCTCCCGCTCCTTGCTAATGCCGCCCAACACGCCGCCGCCGCCGTCTGCCAGCGGGTGGCGTCGCCGGGTCTCACGGAAGCGCGTCAGCAGCGCGTCGTTGGACGCCTCCAAGAACACGAGGCGCGGCGCGACGTCATCTGTCTGCGCCAAGAGATCGAGTTCTCGGCTGAGTTCCTCAAACCAATGCCCGCCCCGCACGTCGCACGCAACAGCGATCCTGTCGAGCCGCGCGCCCTCCAGCCGGGAGAGTTCGACCAGCATGGGCAGCATGCGTGGGGGTAGGTTGTCGATGCAGAACCACCCCTCGTCCGCGAACGTACTCATGGCCTGACTCTTTCCGGCGCCGCTCAGGCCGGTGATCACCGTCAGTTCGATCCCGCCACCTCCCGACCGATCGCTGTCACGCCGTTGGCCGGCGCGGTCTTGTGCAGGTAATCGTAGACGCCTCGCGCCACCTTGGACGGCAGCCCAGGAACGGCAGACAGTTCGTCTGCGGTCGCGGTCAGGAACCGCTCAGGCGACCCGAAGTGCTTCAAGATCGCGGCGCGCCGGGATGGACCAATGCCAGGCAGGGCGTCCAGGATGCTGCCGGTCATGCCGCGATCACGCCGTCCGCGGTGGTTCTTGAGGGCAAACCGGTGGGCCTCGTCACGGATGGCCTGCAGCACCCGAAGCGCGGCGGAACCTTCGGGAAGCAGGATGGGATCGGATCTGCCTGGAACGAACACTTCTTCGATCCGTTTGGCGAGCGACACGACGGGAATGTCACGGACCCCGGCCCGATCGAGCCCCCGCAACGCTGCGCCGAGTTGCCCCTTGCCGCCGTCGATGACCACGAGGCCCGGCCGTGCCGCGAACGAACGTTCATCCGTGCCCGAGGCGAAACGCGCGAAGCGCCGGGTGATGACCTCTTCGATACGGGCGAAGTCATCCGCCCCACCCTCGTACCGCATCGAGAAGGTGCGGTATTGCGCTTTGGCGGGCGCACCCCCTTCGAACACCACCATCGATGCGGATGCGTACGTGGGCCCCAGGTTCGAGATGTCGTAGCACTCGATGCGGATCGGCTGCGCGGGCAGGTCGAGCGCCCGCTGAAGCTCGGCCAGCCCCTCGCGACGACGATCCCGCGCGAGGGCCTGACTGGTGCGGTCCTGGTCCAGGGCGAACGCGGCGTTGCGCGCCGCCAGATCGGCCAGGCGGCGCTTGTCGCCACGTTCGGCGTGGCGGACCTCGACCCGACTGCCGCGCCGGTCGCTCAAGAGTTCGGCCAGCGCGAGGCCCGTCACCGAGGCGGGCAGCACGACCAGCGGGGGGATCGCGATGGCGAGCGTGTAGTACTCGATCGCGAACTGCTCGATGACCGCCACCGGGTCGTCCTCGCCCACCAAATCCAGGTGGAACGACTGGCGGTCCTGCATGACGCCGTCGCGCACCTGCAGCACCTGAACGTTGGCTGCATCGTCGTCCAGGGCCACGCCGATCACATCCAGGGTCCCCATTGACTCGTTGGTGGCCCATTGACGCTCCATCAGGTGACGGACGGCCGCGAGTCGGTTGCGATGGATCGCCGCCTGCTCGAACTCCTGGGCCTCGGCCGCCGTGCGCATCTTCTGGTCGAGTTCGCGTTCGAGGCCCCGGTAGCGACCCGAGAGGAACGCGATGATCTGGTCGGTCAGCTCGCGGTACTCGGGCTGGGTGATGTAGCCGACGCACGGAGCCAGGCACCGCTTGATGTGGTAATCGAGGCACGGCACACCCGAGGAGCGCCCTGGTTCGGGGCCCTCGCACGGGCGGGACGGAAAGATTCGTGCCAACAGGTTGAGGGTCTCGCGTACCTTCGACGCGTTGGAGAACGGCCCGAAGTACACGCGGTCGCGGCGATGGCGCTCCCGGGTGAAGTACACGCGCGGATACGCCTCGTCCAGGCTGATCGCGATGTATGGATAGCTCTTGTCGTCGCGCAACCGGATGTTGAACGGCGGACGGTGGCGTTTGACGAGGTTGGCCTCGAGGATGAGCGCTTCGCTCTCCGTGCCGGTCACCAGGGTCTCAAGCCGGTCGATCCGCTCGACGAGTTCAGCGGTCTTTGGATGCACCCCGTTGCGTGGACTCAGCGAGTTGGGGTCTGCCGGGGTCAGCGGCGCCTGAAAATACGACAGCACCCGCTTGCGAAGCGACTTGGCCTTGCCGACGTACAGCACCGTGTCTGCGGCATCGCGGTAAAGGTAGACGCCGGGACTGTTCGGCAGGTGCGCGATCTGGTCGCGCAGGGGGGTAGTGCGGGCGAACACCATTCCGAGTATATGTCCACCCAGAAAAGATGGGACCGACACCGGCCGCCGTCCATGGCGGCCGGGCACGCCAGTTCTACTTGCGCATCATGCGCGCGCTCGTCCCGATGACGAGGGCAAGCGTCACGAGTGTGATGACACCCCACGTCACGACCTCGAGGAACGCGAGGGTCGGTGTCGCCGGAGCGCCGTCGGCCGGAGCCGGACGATCCGTCAACAGCAGGACGACGCGGCAGACACCGAGCACAAGCCAGTACAGACCGGCTTCGTGAAACACGCTGCCCAGGAACTTCTGCCATGTGGTGGCCCGGAATCCGGCGGCCATGTAGGCCGAGACGACGAAACCGGCGAAGGCCATCAGGATGAGTGCAAGCGGGTCCTCGATCTGCCCGGGACCACCGGCCCCGATGACGAGGAAGAGCAGGATGCCCACGAAGGTCAGCCCTGCGAGGGTCGAATTGACGAGCTGGTTGTGATGACCGCCGGCTCGGCCGGCCTGCACCGTGGCGAAGAGCCGGTCACCGATGGTGATCGCGCGGAACATCGCGAGCACGAGCGGCAGCGCGGCAAGCCACAAGATGAAGTTTTGTTGCACGTGCCCCCCTTGGAAGCGTGAGTATT
>JANMDV010000156.1:0-3208 GCA_031376485.1 Actinomycetota bacterium | reverse complement strand
GTGGTCGCGAGCTGGCTGCTGGACCTGACCGCGATCGCGCTCCTCGAAGACCCGCAACTGGACGAGTTCAGCGGTCGGGTCAGCGACTCGGGCGAGGGGCGCTGGACCGTGCAGGCCGCCGTCGAGACGGGCGTTCCCGCGCACGTCCTGACCGCGTCGCTGTTCGAGCGTTTCAGCTCACGGGGCGAGGCGGACTTCGCCGACAAGGTGCTCTCGGCCATGCGCAAGCAGTTCGGCGGCCACCACGAGAAGAGGTAAGCGTCGGTGAGCGCCGAGCGTGAGATCGCGGTCCGCTATGACCACAACGCCGAGCGCTATGACGACGCGACCCGCTACAACCGGGAGGCCGCTTGTCGATTGGTCGCCTCGTTGCCCGACGGGACCTATCGCACGCTGCTGGACGTCGGGTGCGGAACGGGGTTTGCCACGATCGCGATGATCGAGCGATTCGGCATCGGCGCGGTGACCGGTGTCGACGTGTCCCAACAGATGCTCGAACTCATGCGACAGAAGCTCGACGCATACCCGCACATCGACACCGACCTGCACGTTGCCGACGTGTTGGCGATGCCGGTTGCCGACAATGGCTACGACTGCGTGCTGGCCGGCATGGCCCTCCACTGGTTTGCCGAACGGGGCCAAGCCATCCGCGCCATGGGTCGCGCGGTTTCACCGGGCGGGGTGCTGGGACTGGTCGCACCGGGCCCCGGGCACGACTACGAGTACACCGAGGTGCTTCGCTCTGTGCGACCGGCCGTGCCCGCTCCGGTCATCCAGATCTTCGCGACCGCGCAGGTGCTTCCCGATACCACCGAAGCGCAGCTCGTCGCGGCGGGGCTCACGCCGGTGGACGTGTGGGTCGAATCGCGAACCCGGCGGGTCCCGCCCGAGCGCTACATGGCGCGTATCACCACGGTCGGCAGCCACGTCTGGAGCCAGATCATGGGGCAAGACGAAGCCGACGCCATGGTCGCGCGCATCACCGCGGCAGTGGAGCGGGCCGCCGGTCCGAGCGGCTTCGAATACACGTTTACCAAGACCTACGCGATCGCGCGACGTGGTGCGTAGGCGGGTCTTTGCGCAAAAACGTCAGGTTGGGGCATCGTCGTGCCGATATGAGTTAGGCTTGCCAAACTTATTTTTGTAGGCAGACCGAAATCAGGTTCGATGTCGACCGACCGCAGCAAGCTCACACGTCGCAGTCTCTTGGGCGCCGCAGCCGGAGCCGGGGCACTCGCGGTGCTGACCGGCGCGTCGGGCGGGAGTTCCCCGTCGCAGGACGCGACCCCCGAGGAGCTGGCCCGTCAATACCCACATGGGCCCCTTCATTCGGGGGCGCGTGGGCACATCGATCAATCGGTCAACGGCTTCGACCCCACCGACATGCTGACGGACTTCGATGGAGGCACGACGTCCCGGTTGCCCGGAGGGCGGCTGCTCCGCGAATGGGACGTCGTCGCCCAGGAGAAGGAGATCGAGATCGCCCCCGGTGTGCGGTATCCGGCGTGGACGTACAACGGTCGCGTGCCGGGGCCGACGTTCCGGGCCACGCAGGGTGACCGGCTGCGGATCCGTTTTCGCAACGCGACGGGCCACCCCCACACGATGCACTTTCACGGGATCCACCCGTCTGCCATGGACGGCATCCCCGGATCTGGGACTGGCGGATTGATCGAGCCCGGCGACGAGTTCGTCTACGAGTTCGACGCCACCCCGTTCGGCCTGCATCTGTATCACTGCCACTCGTTCCCGCTGGCGACACACATCCACAAGGGCCTGTACGGCGCGTTCATCATCGATCCTCCCAAGCCGCGACCCCCCGCCCGCGAGCTTGTGATGGTGATGAACGGCTTCGACACCAACTTCGACGCCGCCAACGAGGTGTACGCGGTCAACACGGTGGCGTTCCATTACATGCACCACCCCATTGCGGTGGCGCAGAACGAGCTGGTGCGCATCTACCTTGTCAACATCCTGGAGTTCGACCCGATCAACTCGTTCCATCTGCACGCGAACTTCTTCGACTACTACCCGACGGGGACGTCGCTGGAGCCCGTCGAGCTGACGGACACGATCAGCCAGGTGCAGGGGCAGCGCGGCATCCTTGAGGTTCGGTTTCCCTACATCAGGCAGTACATGTTCCACGCCCACAAGACCGAGTTTGCCGAGCTCGGCTGGGTCGGACTGTTCGACGTGGCGTGAGCGAGCCGACCGAGACACGCAGGGGCCTGCCGACATGGGCGCTCGGCTCACTGCCGATCATCCTGGTCGCGATCCTGGCGGCGTTCCTGCTGGCGTTCGACCTGCCCGGGTTGGATCGGCGGGGACCTGCGATCGAGGTTGTCGCGGTCGAGCGCACGGAGCTTCGCCCGGGGGTCATCGAGCTTCGCGTCCGAAACGACGGACCCGATCAGGTCCAGCTTGCGCAGGTCATCGTCAACGACGCCTACATCGGCGAGGCGTCGCTACCGACACAGCCGATCGGACGTCTGGACCAGGCCACCGTGCGCATTCCGTATCTGTGGACCGAGGGCGAGGCGTACGAGATCGCCCTGCTGACGTCGACGGGCGTCACGATCGACCATGTCATCGAGGCGGCGGCGGCGACACCGACCACCGATCTGGGGTTCTTCGGCATCCTTGGACTGCTCGGCCTCTACGTCGGGCTGATTCCCGTCGCAATGGGAATGGTGTGGCTGCCGTTCGCGCGGCGCGCCCGCGAACAGTCCGTGCGATTCATGCTGGCGCTGACGGTCGGGCTCTTGGCGTTCCTTGCCGTCGAGGCGATCATCGAGGGCATCGATCAGGCCCGGCTCGGCGCGCAGAGCTTCGGTGGCGCCAGCCTGGTTGCGCTGGGGGCGATCCTTGCGTACGTCGCGATGCGCGGCGTCGACGGATGGTTGTCACGAAAACGCGCGGGCTCAGGAGGATGGCACGCGGCCATGCTGGTGGCCATCGGGATCGGGCTGCACAACATGGGCGAGGGGCTTGCCATCGGCGGCGCGTACTCGGCGGGCGAGTTGGCCCTCGGCGCGTTCCTGGTGATCGGCTTCGCCATCCACAACACGACGGAGGGCCTGGCAATCGTGGCGCCGATCGCCCGTGAACGTACCGCACTTGGCCGACTGGTCCTCCTGGGCCTGATCGCGGGCCTGCCCGTTGTCCCGGGCATCTGGGTGGGCGCACTGTCGTTTACCCCGCAGCTCAC
>JANMDV010000154.1:0-12120 GCA_031376485.1 Actinomycetota bacterium | reverse complement strand
CGCCGTGGACGACCTGCGCGGCGCAACGATCACCCTCTCCAACTTCGGCTCGCTCGGTGGCCGCCACGCGATGCTGGTGGTCGTGCCGCCGCAGGTGGCGATCCTCGGCGCCGGCCGCGCCGCGCCACGGGTCGTGGCCCTCGACGGCCAGCCGGTCGTCCACCGCGTGCTCCCGCTGTCGCTGACGGCCGACCACCGCGCCGTGTCCGGCGGCGAAGCCGCCCGGTTCCTCGCCGCCGTCGTCGCGGATCTCCAACTGGCAGAGTGATTGGGAGCCGCATGCTGCGAATCTGTCTGATTTGACCTCGCGAATCTGTATGCCAGGAACGTGCGTTCTTGTATGCTCGCCAGGTGCCTGGAACATACGTCCGCCGGATCGTTGATGACGAGATCGACGTCCTCCTGCCCGGGCTGCCTGCGCTCGCACTCGAAGGCGCCAAAGGTGTCGGAAAGACCGCGACCGCCCGTCGACGGGCCGCCACCGCGTATCGACTCGACGATCGTCGCGAACGGCAGATCATCGAAGCCGATCCTTCACGGCTGACAGGCGGGACTCGACCGATCCTCATTGACGAGTGGCAGCGCGTCCCGGAGTCGTGGGACGTCGTCAGGCGCGCCGTGGACGACGGGGCGCCGCCCGGCACGTTTCTGCTGACAGGGTCGCCACCTTCGCCCGGCACGACGACCCACTCTGGTGCCGGTCGCATCGTCATCGCACGGATGAGACCGCTCTCGCTTGCCGAACGTGGTCGAGGTGACCCGACGGTGAGCCTCCGTGAGCTTCTCGACGGAGGTCTGCCACCGCTCCGCGGCGCCACCCAAACCGTGCTCGTCGACTACGTCGAGGAGATCGTGCGGTCCGGTTTCCCGGGGTTGCGTCACCTCGCCGATCGAGTGTTGCGCGCACAGTTGGACGGGTACGTCGACCGCATTGTCGACCGCGAGTTCCCCGAGGCCGGCCATGTCGTGAGAAACCCTGCGGGGCTGCGGCGTTGGCTCACGGCCTACGCGGCGGCGTCGGCGACGAACGCCACATACGAGGCGATCCGCGACGCCGCAGCCGGCGGATCGGCCCGGAAGCCGTCGCGTGCGTCGACCATCCCGTATCGGGACGTTCTCGAGCGCCTCCACGTGGTTGACCCACTCCCCGCGTGGCTGCCCACGCGAAATCGGATGGCCCGCCTGGGGGCGGCGCCGAAGCACCACCTCGTCGACCCTGCACTCGCGACACGCTTGCTCGGCGTCGATGCCGATGCTCTCTTGGCCGGACGAAGTGGAGGACCTTCGATCCTGCGGGACAACACGCTCCTGGGATGCCTGTTCGAATCGCTCGTGACCCAGAGCGTCAGGGTCTACGCGCAAGCCGCCGAGGCGCGGGTCGGCCATCTGAGGACACACCGCGGCGAACGCGAGGTCGATCTCATCGTGGAGCGGGCCAACGGACGGGTCGTCGCCATCGAGGTCAAGCTCGGCGCCGTCGTCGAGGAGCGAGACCTTCGACACCTGCGGTGGCTCAAGACCCACATCGCCGACGATCTGATCGACGCGATGATCATCACGACGGGCCCCGAGGCCTATCGACGCAAGGATGGCATCGCGGTCGTGCCTGCGGCGCTGCTCGGCCCGTAATGTCCTGAGACGCTACGCTCTGGTTGGACCGAAACCCTGGAGGCTTCCGTGGCGATCTCGCCCCTACATCGACTCTCGGCGCTCGGACAGAGCGTGTGGGTCGACTTCCTCTCACGCGACCTGTTGGACAGCGGCGACCTCGAGCGGATGGCCCGCGATGACGCCGTCGTCGGCGTCACGTCCAACCCCACCATCTTCCAGAAGGCACTCGCCCAAGGTGACATCTATGACGAGCAGATGCGTGAGGTGCTCAGCCGCACGACCGACCCCAAGGAGATCTTCGTCGCCCTCGCGTCGCGCGACGTCACCGATGCCTGCGATCTGCTGCACCCCATCTGGGAATCGACGAACGGCGCCGACGGGTACGTCTCGATGGAGGTCGACCCCACGTTCGCGCTCGACGTCGAGGCGACGCTCGACGAGGCCATGCGTCTGCACTCCGAGATCAACAAGCCGAACCTGCTGGTCAAGATTCCCGCCACCAAGCCCGGCCTCGCCGCCATCCAGGAGATGATCGCCCGCGGGCACAGCATCAACGTCACGCTGATCTTCTCGCTGGAGCGCTACATCGAGGTCGCCGACGCGTACATCACAGGTCTCGAACGCCTGGTCGAGGACGGCGGCGACCCCGCCACCGTGCATTCGGTGGCGAGCTTTTTCGTCTCGCGGGTCGATAGCGAAGCCGACAAGCGCCTGGACGCCATCGGCGGGCACGATCACCTCAAGGGCAAGCTCGCGATCGCCAACGCCAAGCTCGCCTACGCCCGCTACCAGGAGCTGTTCGCAGGCCCGCGCTGGGAGGCCCTCGCCGCCAGCGGCGCCACGCCGCAACGGTGCCTTTGGGCCTCGACATCCACAAAGGACCCGTCCTACAGCGACATCTTGTACGTGACGGAGCTCATCGGACCCGAAACCGTCAACACCATGCCCGAGGAGACGATCCGCGCGTTTCAAGACCACGGCGACCCCGCACCGACGCTCATGACCGACCTCGACGCCGCGCACCAGGTGCTGAGGGACCTCGCAGTGGCGGGTGTCGACTATGACGATGTCACCGCTGTCCTCGAACGGGAGGGTGTCGAGAAGTTCGCAGCCTCGTTCGCCGAACTCATCCAGGGAATCGTCGGGCGTCGCGAAGCGCTCCTGACGGCCTGATCTCCCCGCGCCCGATCACCCTGACGGCACCGGGCGGCCCACAGCTCGCCGGTGACGTGTGGTGGGTCGGGGTCGGGGAGCCCGCGGTCGTCGTCCTGCACGGCATTGGCAGCGGACGCGCCAACCACACTGACTACGGCGCCCGACTTGCCGCAGCCGGGCTGACGGCACTTGCCCTTGACCTTCGCGGCCATGGCGACAGCGGAGGGACGACGGACTCCGGGATGGTCGACGATGTCGTCGCAGCGCTCGCCTGGCTGTCCGACGAAGGCGCCGGGCCGCTCGGCATTCGCGGAACGTCGCTGGGAGGGTTTCTGGCGCTCAACGCCGCCACACGGCATTCGTACGTGCGGGCCGTTGCGGCGATCTGCCCTGCCCATCAGGACGGTCTCGCGCATCGTCGTGGCCTGACCTGGGCACTCGATATGCCGTTGCAGGAGGCCGTCGCACGTGACGACGGCATTGCCCGCGGGTACTGGCACGCCACTGGCGACGAGCTGGTTGACTGGCAGTGGTCGCAGCGGCTCTTTGGGCTCAGCCCACACCCTCGGCATCTGCGAATCACGATGGGCGGACATCACACGTCGTTACAACACGATCCACGCGTCCAGGCCGATACCGTCGCATTCTTGAGACACCATCTGAGAGCGCCCGAGGGCGCCGGGGGCACGGGCTGAACGCCGACCTCGCGCGCCTGGACGACGCGATCGTGTCGTGTCGCGCCTGCCCGCGTCTGGTCGCGTGGCGTGAGCAGGTCGGGCGCGAGAAACGGGCAGCCTTTCGTGACGAGGACTACTGGGCACGGCCCGTCACCGGTTTTGGCGACGCCGACCCATGGCTTGTGATCATCGGGCTCGCGCCGGCAGCACACGGTGGCAATCGCACCGGACGGGTGTTTACCGGGGACCGCAGCGCCGACTTCCTGGTCGCGGCGATGCACCGTGCGGGCCTGGCGTCACAACCGACATCGGACCACGTCGACGACGGCCTGATGCTGGTCGGGTGCCGTATGACCGCGGCCGTGCGCTGCGCACCGCCCGCCAACAAACCCACGCCGGACGAGCAACACGCATGCCGTGGGTTCCTCGCCAGGGAGCTTGCCGCCTGCCCTGAGACCCAGGTGCTCCTGGCGCTCGGCGGGTTCGCCTGGCAGGCCACCCTGGGCGTCATCGACCCGCCCCGGCCATGGCCGAAGTTCGGGCACGCTGCCGAGGCATCCGTCGGTCCGTACGCGCTCCTTGGGTCGTATCACCCGAGCCAGCAGAACACGTTCACGGGGCGGCTGACCCCATCGATGTTGGACGCCGTACTGTCGCGAGCGCGACAGATCGCACAGGTCCGCGACGCTTGAGCCGCATGTCGACGTATTGGTACGGCTACAGGTAGTTGATCGGGTTCTGCGGCGAGCCGTTGACCCGCACTTCGAAATGCAGATGCGGGCCGGTTGAGTGGCCCGTGCTGCCGACGGCTCCCAACACCGTCCCACGACCGACCTGCTGGCCGTTCGACACCGCGATTTGACTCATGTGCGCGTAGGCGGTCGAGATCGATCCATGCGAAACCACCACGAGGTTGCCGTATCCGCCACTCCAACCCGCGACGATCACCGTCCCTGCGGCAGCCGCGCCAATCGGCCTGCCCGTCGGTGCGGCGACGTCAATGCCCTCGTGCATCCGACCCCAGCGGAACCCGAATCCCGAGGTGAGCGTCCCGTTGACCGGCCATGAGAACTGACCACTGCCACCCACGCCGACGGTCGACGGCAGATTGACCGATCCGGATCGGATTTGCGTAGCGAGTTTGGCGGAGCGGGCACGCAGTCCACGTGCCTCTGCTTCGAGTTCCTGACGATCATCGCGCACCCTGGACAGCAGCGTCGCTCGGGCGCCGCGTGCGACCACCAGGTTGCTCTTCTCGGTCGCGATCACCGAGAGCGCCCGAGCGGCCTCGGCCTCCGCCACGCCGGCGCGCTGCTCGTTGCGGTACACCTCGTTGCGGGTCGTCTTGATGCCCGCGGCCGTGCTGCGCGATTCGTTGGCGTTCGTCCGTGTGGCGACGATCAGTCCCTTGTCTTGATCGGTGACCCTCTGCAGGTTCTCGCGCATTGACGCGGCATCGCTGAGGCTGCCTGAACGGAGGAGCACCTCGAGGGTCGTGGGCGAACCCACCCGGTAGGCGATCGAGATGCGCTTGGCGAGCGCCACCCGCTGGCGTTTGAGCGTTGCCACCAGCTTGGTCAGGCGCGCGGTCTCTGCGTCGAGCTGCGCCGACAGGGTCCGCCGCCGCGTACGCAGCACGATCAGTTCGTTGTTGAGCACGTTCCACCGCGCCTGCACGGGCGCCAGGCGCACCTGGACCGCACGGATGCGGGCGTTGAATCGCGATACGTCGGTGGTCAGGACCCCTTCGCGCTCGCGGGCTGCTTGTGCGCGCCGCTCGACGTCACTCAGGCTGCGCGCACCACGCGATTGGCTGACGCCACCGACTGCGACCAACGATGCCGCGGCCATGGCGATCGCACCGATTCTGAGTCGAAATGTCACGAAGATGTATACGCAGCGAAACGGCCGACCCCTGCCCAAGGGCAAGGGTCGTACAAAATGTCCGCTACCGCGTCGGTGGCTCCGGGTCGACTGCGGTCAGGTCCGGATGCGGGTTGACGGCTCCGCCACCACCCGGGTGAATCTCGAAGTGCAGATGCGTCGCTCCGTAGCGGGCGTCGCCGCTGTTGCCGACGGTCCCGACGACCTGTCCGGCCGAAACGGCCGTTCCGACCTCGACCCCGTCGGTGATCGTGTTGAGGTGCGCGTAGTAGTACTCGTTGCCGCGTGCGTCCTTGAGCCAGATCCAGATTCCACCCAAGCCCGTCTCGGCTCTGGTCAATCGCTTGATGGTCCCGTCTGCGACAGCGCGCACGGGGACGCCTCGAGCGGCCATGACGTCGGTGCCCTGATGGCTGCCCTGGGATCGGGGCGCACCCCAATCGTTCGAGTACGTGTGTTTGCCCGCGACCGGGAATGCCTTGAGGTACACGGCTTTGGCCGCGTTGGGACCGGCGAGCGGGGAGGTCGAGGGGTCGACCGGGGTCGCCGGCGCCGTCGGGGTGCCGCTGCGGACATCGCGGATCTTGATGCCGAGCCGTTTGAGGAGCGCCGGTGTGACGACACCACTCCGGCGCACCTTGAGCCGCCGTTGCAGGGCCTTGACGGCGTTGCGAGTCTTGATGCCGAACGCGCCATCCACCGTCACCCTGAAGCCGCGACGGCGAAGGATCGTCTGCAGCTCACGCACGTCGGCGCCGGTCGACCCGATGCGCAGCTCGCGCACCCCGAGCACACGCCCACCGACCGGGGTTGCGTTGGCAAGGGTTTCGGGGGGCGCTCCCGCACCAACCGTTTCGGAGACACCGGGAAGGGGAACACCTGAAGCTGGGACATCTGGAAGGGGGACATCGACGGCCACCGCGGCAGGAGCCACGATCAAGATCGCGAGGAGGACGATCAACCCTGCGATTACTCGGGGCCGGCCGGATGCGACGCTGTCGCGCGGTCGGACGTTAATGATGAACTGCTCCTTTTTCGCCACTGGCCGGATTGCCAGTTGGGCTGTAAGTCACCCGGCCGCCGTGCGGGCGTCGGCTGGGGGTGCTCCTGGGGATGCGTCGAACGACGGCCACTCTTACAAACGGTCACCTACGAGGTCAACCCACGCTGTTGCAAGAATTCTTGATCCAATGGGTATTCGGGTGCGTCCGTAGGACATATGTCGGCACCGCGGGCCCCCTGCTTAACAGCGGGTTTCGGATCTTCCTCCGGTCTTTCGCCCCGTCCTTGGGGTGACATTCAGCCCTGTTGCGAATCTCGCTGCCGAAGCAGGTCGGCGGCCCGTGCCCGCTCGCCCCGGTCCAGTTCCACGTAGTCCGCGTCGCTCAAATTCCCCGCCTTGTGATCAAAATCGATCTCCCGGATTGCGCGAAGTGACTGATCGATGTCGTCCCGCAACGCCCCGCGATGCTCGTCGGCCTGTGTCGTCTCCTCCCCGTCGCCCGGATCGCGTATGAGCGGCCAAGCAACCGCCGCGACCACGAGGAACGCAACCGCGGCAACCACAACAGTCGTCCCCATCAGGCGGGGGCGCGCTGCTCGTCGACCGCGGGGGCAGTGGCGCGCATCCTGCGCCTCTGCGGCCAGGCGGCGACGACGGATCCCGCAAGCAGCAGCAGGCCGCCGAACCAGATCCACGAGACGAGCGGGTTGACGAACACGTGAATCGTGGCCACACCGCCGCGAAGACCCGCCAGGTTGACCCAGATGTCACGGCGCAGGCCGCCGACGATCGCGATCTCGTCGCCGGACTCGCCGCTCGACAGATACTGATGCTTGGCCGGGCGCAGGGTTGCGACGCGGTCCTCGCCACGGGTGACGACGACGGTCGCGGCCACGGTCATCCTGTTGAGGTCGCGCGTGCGCTCGAACGATTGCGCTGTGAACGTGTAGCCGGCCACGCTCGCCTGCTGGCCCTGCTCGAGTTTGAAGCTACCTTCGCTCAAGAACGTGCGCGATGCGGCGATCCCGACGATGATGACGACGATCCCGATGTGGACGATGTAGCCCCCGTAGCGGCGGCGGTTGCGGGTGACGAGCTGCCCGACCGCGCCGACCCACGAGACGCCGCCCAATGCATGGCGCACCCGCGCGCCACGCCAGAACTCCGAGCCGATGCACGTGACCGTGAAGATCGCGATCAGGAACACCGTTGCGGCAGGCACGCTCGAGCGCGCGTCGGTCAGAAGCACGACCGGCGCAAGCACGCTCGTGACTGCCAGCGGCACCAGGAATCGCCGCCGCACGAGGGCAAACGACGCTTTGCGCCAGGGGATCAGGGGTCCGACCCCCGTCAAGAGCAGCAACGCGAATCCGATGGGCGCGGCGACCTGGTCGAAGAACCCACGCCCCACGGTGATCTTCTGTCCCTGCACCAGCTCGGACAAGACGGGAAAGATCGTGCCCCAGATGACCGCGAACGCGAGGCCGACCAACAGCAGGTTGTTGTACAAAAAAACGGCTTCGCGTGAGAAGTAGCTCTCAAGCGAATTCGCACTCTTGAGGTGCTGGAGCCGCGTCGCGATCAGGTAGATGCCTCCGGCGAGCACGACGACGATCGCGCCGAGAAGCCATGGCCCGACGGTCTGCGCGCCAAAGTTGTGGACGCTCGCGACGATGTTGGAGCGCGTCAGGAACGTGCCGAACAGGGTCAGGGCAAACGTCGTGATGACGAGCGCCAGGTTCCACACCTTCAGCATCCCCCGCCGCTCCTGGACCATCACCGAATGCAGGAACGCAGTGGCCGTCAGCCACGGCAGCAGAGCCGCGTTTTCGACCGGGTCCCAGATCCAGTATCCGCCGAACGTCAGCGACTCGTATGCCCACTTGGCCCCGACAAGGATTCCAACACCCAGAAACGCCCAACTGGCGAGCGTCCAGCGTCGAATGCTGCCGAGCCATGCGCTGTCCAGGCGCCTGGTGACCAATGCAGCGATGGCGAACGCGAACGGCACGGCGATCGACACGTACCCCAGGTAGAGCAGCACGGGGTGGGTGATCATGTACGGGTTGCGAAGCGCCGGGGTCAGTCCTTGCCCGTCGGCCGGGATGGCGGCGACCGTCTCGAACGGACTTGCGATGAACGACAAGATCACCATGAAGAACACGCTGATACCGGCCAGTGTGGCCACGACGATGGGCATCAGCTCGCGGTTGCGGCGCCGGTTGGTCAGGATCGCGATGCAGGAGAATCCGGTCAAAAGCCACGACCAGAACATGAGCGACCCGGGTTGGCTGGCCCACAGCGCGGTGACCTTGAAGTGACCTTCGAGCTCGCGGCTCGAGTAGCGCTCCACCGCTTTGAGGCTGAAGTCGTCGGTGACCAGGGCGGTCACCAGTCCGGCGACCGCGACCGTGATCAGCCCGAAGAGCGCGAACACCGCCCGCTCCGCCGCATGGAACCACCGCCGATTGCGCGGCGTGCGCCCGTGAACGGCCGCCGCGACGGCGAACACCGCGGCGCCCAGCGCAAGCAACAGGATCGCGCGTCCGAACAGGCTCATCGAGTCAGGTCGACACGGGTTCGCGCTCGGGGGACTTCTTCCCCTCGAACTTGGACGGGCACTTGGTCAAAAGCGTGTCGCGCCGGGCGACGAAGGTGCCGCCATGCATCGTGCCGGTCACCACGATCTCGCGGCCGTCTTTGAACGTGTCCGGAACGATGCCGCTGTACAGGACCTCGACCCGCTTGCTCGCATCGTCTTGATCCTGAACCGTGAAGCGCACGCCATCGGCCGAGATCGCCTGCTCCGCGGCGTTGGTCGGAGATCCGGAGCTGACCACCGCGTTGAGACGGTAGGTGTCGCCGTTCAACTTGACCTGGGACGGGCCGGCGTAAGTCTCGAGCGACCCGCCGATCGCCATCCACACAAGGGCGCCACCCAGGAGGCCGGCAAGGCTCAGCGCGATCGCGAAACGGGCTCTTTTCATTGCCTGGGATCGTACAACGGCAGCACGGCGATCCGAAGGTGACGTGTGTCGTAGGTTGGGGGCGTTCTCTTCGCCCGTACGAGAACGCGTCTCAGCCGCGTTGGAACGGAAGCACGGTGGTCAGCCAGGACACCAGGGCACCAGGGTTTCGGGTCTGCGTCAGCACCTCGCCCGGGCCTTCGAACTCGAAGACGAACCCCTCGCCGCTCTTGAGGCTCTGGATCGAGCGTCCCTCCACCGCCCGACGCAGCGTCATCTGCACGCCCTCCTCATAGGCGACCATGTGGCCTGAGTCGAGCACCAGGCGCTCACCCGCCGCAAGCTGCACCGATTCGAGCGCGCCGTAGCAGGCCATCACCACAGGCCCGGCTCCGGAGAGTCGCACCAAAAACCCGCCCTCGCCGCCGAAGAGCGACCGAAAACCACCCCACTTTGTGTCGACCTCGACGTCAGCCGAGGAGGCCAGCCACGACCCGCGAGACAGGAACATCGCCCGCTCGGCCGTGAGCTGTCGGATCGTCAGATCGCCCGGCAGGTGAGCCGCGACATCGACCCACCCGCCGGCCTCGGACGCGGTGTAGGTCGTGATGAACAGCGACTCGCCACCCAGCACGCTGCGCTTGAGGCCCTTCATCAGACCACCCTCGACGCGCGCCTCGATGCCCACCCCGTACGAGGTCGCCATCATGGCGCCGGATTCCACCCGGATCGCCTCGTTGGGCGCCAACTCGCAACGAGCGACCCCGAATGCAGGGCCATGCCTGACGTCGATCTTCACGTTCTCTCCTGATGTCGGTGGGACTCCACACGGCCCTGGAGCTGGGATACGCACGGTACCTGAGCCATCGAATCAGGTTTGAGCCACCAGCCGACGCTCATCCCCCGCGCCGGGCGTCCTCGCCAATCGCCACCGACCCCGCCGAGTCGTGACCCTCGACGAACGCACTTCCGCGTCCTTCAGACCAGGCGGCACGCTGTTCACCTTGCCGCCTGCCCGACGAACGACCATGCGACCATGCGGCGCCATTTCTGACGATTAGGGTTCGCGCAAAAATAACTGCTGGGCCGGATGGCGAGCGAAAACCGAGTGACGCGGTGTCGCCGAGCCTCGTCGCTACTGGTGGTAACGGCGATCTCGGCGACGCCGTATCGCGACGGTTTGCAGCCGCCAAACGGTGCAGTCGTTTTTGCGCGAACCCTTAGTGCTTGACGAGCTTTGGGAGCTTCTTGGCCTGAGCGACCCAGCCGGCGACCTTCGCCTCGGTGGGGAGCTGACGGACGAGTTTCTTCTTGGTGTTGACGACCGTCATGGCCTCGAGCAGGTTCGCCGGCTTGCGCTTGGCGAGTTCCGGCACAGTGTCGACGCCTGAAGCCTCCAGCAGGTCGCTGTACTCCTTGCCCACGCCCACGATGCGCACCAAGTCGGCGCGGTTGACCCACTCCAAAAGCCGCTTCTCGGTCACGCCGGACGCCTTCGCGAGCTCGCTGCGCCCCGCGGCCGTCGCGGCCCGGGCCAACAGGGTCGTGGTCGACCCCACCTGCGCCTTCGCGAGCTTGCCGATTGCGGCATCGGTGATGCCCTCGATCGACGTCAACTTCGCCATCTCGCCGTCTCCCTTGGAATGCTGACGACGGGGTGCCGCCGGCGAGGCGCAACCTACCCCAGGGCGCACGCCACCGCAGCCTCGAAGCGCGTCAATCCCAGGTTCAGGTCGTCGTCTGTCGTGACCATCGGCGGGATGAACCGCACGACGTTGCCCTCGGCCCCGCATTCGATCAGGACGAGTCCGTCCGCTTGGGCTGCCGCCACCACGCGGCCGGACAGGTCGCTGAGCGGGGCCCGGGTGACGGGGTCGGCGAACTCGACGCCGATCATGAGTCCTGGTCCGCGGACCTCCGCGATCTCGGCGACCTCGGCTTCGAGCGCCTTCAGGCGGTGCGTGGCGCGCTCACCCATCTGGCGGCTACGGGCCAGGAGGCCGTCGTCCTCGACGGTGTCGATGACGGCGCAGCCCGCGGCGCATGCCACGGGGTTGCCGCCGAACGTGGTGCCGTGCGCTCCAGTGGGCCAGCGGGCCATCAACTCGGGTGAGGCTCCGATGGCGGACACCGGAAAGCCGTTGGCGATGCCTTTGGCCATTGCAATGACGTCCGGCGTGACGCCGTAGGTCTGGCTGGCGAACCACTCACCCGTTCGACCGAACCCGGTCTGCACCTCGTCGAACACCAGGAGCGCACCATGGCGGTCGGCCCGCTCGCGCAATCCCTCGAGGAGTCTGCGTCCGGCGGGATGGTATCCACCCTCGCCTTGCACCGGCTCGATCAGGTAGCACGCCGTCTCGTCGGCGGGCAACTCGTGGCGGTGCAGATCGTCAACGCCCGCCAGGGTGCGGTCGACGGCCTCGTCCATGTCAACGCCCCACCGGTACGGGGTCGGGAACGGCGCCACGTAGACGCTTGCCCCGAGAGGCGCATATCCGGCCCGGTACGCCGACTTGGACGTCGTGTAGCCCACGCCGCCCTGCGTGCGTCCGTGAAAACCACCACGAAACACCACAACGCCATGGCGGCCCGTGACGCGCCGGGCCAACTTGACCGCACCTTCGATCGCTTCGCTCCCGCCGTTGAGGAAGAAGAACGAACCGATGTCGCCGGGCGTGATCATCGCCAGGCGCTCCGCCAGGGCCACCACCGACTCGTATCGGAAGACACCACCGCTATGGATCATCTGGTCCATTTGCTCGCGCGCCGCCGCCACGACCCGGGGATGGTTGTGACCGATGTTCGTCGTCGCGGTGCCCGA
>JANMDV010000138.1:0-1542 GCA_031376485.1 Actinomycetota bacterium | reverse complement strand
GCCGGGCGCGGTTGAGCGAGAACGTCAGCGCCGTGAGCCCGACGAACACGTGCGCGCCGTGCAGGCCGGTCAGGGTGTAGAAGACGGTGCCGAACATCTGGTCCTGCGGCGTGAACCCCAGGTGGACGTACTCGTTGATCTGGATCACCAGGAACGTCGCGCCCAGCATGATCGTCACGATCAGCCCGCGGATCAGGCCCTGGCGATCGCCGGCGGCCAAACGCTTCTCGGCCCACCAGACCGTGAAGCTCGAGAACACCAGGATCGAGGTGTTGACACCCGTGATGATCTTGGGGACCTCGAAGAGATCACCGCCCTCGAAGATCGGGGGCCATTGCACCGCGTTGGACCGCGCGATGAAGTACGCGGTGAAGAACGACGCGAACAGCATGATCTCGGAGCCGATGAAGATCGACATGCCGAGCGTGCCGATGTTCATGCGGGACATGCCGGAGTTGCCGCCGTGAGCGGGTTTGTTCTCGTGCGCGTGGGTCGTCATCAGGCAGTGGCTCCCGCGTCGAGCACGACTTCGTCCACGGTCGCGCCGCGTGCCACGCCGCGCAGAGCGTCCAAATCCTGTGCCGCGGATGTCACGACCAGCAGCTCGTCGGGGCGGTAGGCGCTGACCGCCGCGCGGGCGGCGGCAACCACGTCGCCGTCTGCGACCTCGCCCTGCACGGCAACTCCGGAACGCTGCAGCTCCTCGATGGCGCGGTGTACTCGCTCAACGGCATCGTGGCGGTGGGCGTTGGCCTCGTCACCCCACGCGGGGCTGGGCAGGTCGGCCGGCAGCACCAGCGTGAACCGCGCGGGCGAGCGGTCGGCACGCCTGCGGATCTCGTCGAGCAACTCCGCGCCACCGACGGCGTCTTGGGCCAGGACCATGACGTGTGCAAGGCCGGGCTCGTCGAGGGTGGCGCGCGCTTCTTTCTGCGAGACCGTGACGTGTGAGACCGGCAGGCCCGTTGCCTTGCGGATGCGGTCGACCAGGTCCTGCCGCAGCCACTCGGACTCGCCCAAGGGGTAGGTCGCGACCATGATCTCGTGTGCGTGCTCGTCCTGGGCGGCTCGCGCGACGGCCTGCACGATGTCGCCGGTGACGACGGCGCCACTGGCGGGGATTCCGGCGTCGCCCAGTACGGCGACGGCCAAGGCGTGGCGTCGTGAGAGCGCCTTCCTGTCGGTGTCGCCGTCGGCGGGCGAGACGAACGTAAACCGCCAGTGCCCGTGTGTGCCGAGCTCGCGCGTGGCGTCCAGGAGCGATTTGCCGGTGACGGTGTCGCGGGCCACGACCAGGATGGTGGGGTGGCTGGTCTCGGTCAGCTCGCCTCCGCCGACCTCCTCGGGGGCGAACACGATGGCATGGCGCGCCCCGGCGATGCCGTACTGGTAGGGGCCACCCACGACCTGGGGCGTCGCGTCGAAGTTGAAGATCGTCGGCGGCGACGACACGAGCCACTCGAGCGTGCGTCCGCGCCACGGGTTCCACGGCGCCTTGGGCCCGGATCGCCACGAGGTGATCGCGTTGTAGAAGAAGATCGC
>JANMDV010000122.1:0-13388 GCA_031376485.1 Actinomycetota bacterium | reverse complement strand
CTCATGTACATGAGCGGCCACGTCGGCCACGGCGTGGTCTCGGCGCGTGTCTCCGGTGGGCGGGGCATGATCTCGAGTTGCACGACTTTGATCGCGCCTTGCCGGTTGGACGTGCCCAGGCAGTCCGCGCCGGTGTCGCCGCCGCCGATGATCACCACGTTCTTGCCCGCTGCGGTGATGGGCGTTTCAGCCAGGTCGCCCGCGACGACCTTGTTGGACAGCGGCAGGTACTCCATGGCCTGGTGGATGCCCAGAAGTTCACGCCCGGGGATCGGCAGGTCGCGCGACGCGGTGGCGCCACCGGCCAGCACGATCGCGTCGAACTCGCGCCGGATCTCCTGCACGGGGATATCGACCCCGACGTTGGCGTTGACGCGGAACTCTGTACCTTCGGCCTCCATCTGATCGAGGCGTTGGTCCAGAACGTGCTTCTCCATCTTGAAGTCGGGGATGCCGTAGCGCAGCAGGCCGCCGATGCGGTCGTCCCGCTCGAACACCACGACTTCGTGGCCGGCACGCGTCAGCTGCTGCGCGGCCGCCAGGCCCGCCGGGCCCGATCCCACGACGGCGACGCGCCGCCCGGTCTTGACCGTGGCGATGACCGGTTGCAGCCACCCCTCGTCGCGGGCCCGGTCGGCAATCTTGACCTCGATCTGCTTGATCGTCACCGCGGGGGCGTTGATGCCCAGCACGCACGCCGCCTCACACGGTGCGGGGCACAGGCGCCCCGTGAACTCCGGAAAGTTGTTCGTGGCGTGCAGGCGGTCGCTCGCCTCGTGCCACAGGTCCCTGTGTACCAGGTCGTTCCAGTCCGGGATGATGTTGCCCAGTGGGCAGCCCTGGTTGCAAAACGGGATCCCGCAGTCCATGCACCGCGCTGCCTGCGTGCGGACCTTGTGGGTCGGGAAGTCCTTGTAGACCTCATGCCAGTCGCGCAACCGCTCTGGCACGGGCCGCCGTTCGGGCAGCTCGCGGTCATGCTTCAAAAAGCCGGTGGCGTCGCCCATAGAGGTCCCTTAGCTTTTGTCGTGTGCGGCGGCGAGGGCCGGGCTGGGCTCGGCGCCGTCGTCCGCGATCTTCTTCTCGGCTTCGAGCACGCGCTTGAAGTCCTTGGGCATCAACTTGACGAACTCCTCGACCGCAGTCTCCCAGCGGCCGAGCAGGCGTGCCGCCACTGCGGAGTCGGTCTCGTGGTGATGGCGGCTGACGCGGTCGAGTAGGAACGCGCGATCGGCGGCCTCGAGTGGGTCCAGGTCCACCATCTCTCTGTTGACCCGCCGCGGGAACGTCCCGTCCGGGTCATGCACATAGGCGATGCCGCCGCTCATCCCGGCGCCGAAGTTGCGGCCAACGGGCCCGAGCACGACGACCCGCCCGCCGGTCATGTACTCACAGGCATGGTCGCCCACGCCCTCCACGACGGCGATCGCACCGGAGTTGCGCACGCAGAACCGCTCCCCGACGACGCCCCGCAAGAACATCTCGCCGGCGGTCGCGCCGTACAAGATCACGTTGCCGGCGATGACGTTCTCTTCGGCCGCGAAGCGTGAGCCCTCAGGCGGACGGACCACGATGCGGCCACCCGACAGGCCCTTGCCGGCGTAGTCGTTGGCGTCGCCCAGCAGGCGCAGCGTCAGTCCTCGCGGTGCGAACGCCCCAAAGCTTTGCCCGGCTGAGCCGGTCAAGTTGATGATGATCGTGTCGTCGGGCAGGCCCTCGCCCCACCGCCTGCTGATCTCCTGGCCGACGAGCGTCCCGACGGTGCGGTTGACGTTGCGCACCGGGACGCTGAACTCGACCTTGGTCTTGTGGTCGAGCGCGGGCGCGGCGCGCTGGATCAACTCGATGTCCAGGGCGCGCTCCAAACCGTGGTCTTGCACCCGGGTACACGTGCGCGCGTCGCCCTCCGCAGGCTCCGGCATCTGCAGGATCGGCGTCAGGTCAAGCTTGGATGCCTTCCAATGATCGATGGCTTTGGATGTGTCCAGGAACTCGGCATGCCCGATCGCCTCTTCCATCGTGCGGAAGCCGAGCTCGGCGAGCAGCTCACGGACCTCCTCGGCGATGAACTCGAAGAAGGTGACGACGAACTCCGGCTTGCCCGAGAACCGCTTGCGAAGCTCGGGGTTCTGCGTGGCGATACCGACGGGGCAGGTGTCCAGGTGGCAGACACGCATCATCACGCAACCCGACACGACCAGCGGCGCGGTTGCAAACCCATACTCCTCTGCGCCCAGGAGCGCCGCGATGATCACGTCGCGCCCGGTCTTCATCTGGCCGTCGCACTGCACCACGATCCGGTCGCGCAGGCGGTTGAGCAGGAGCGTCTGCTGCGTCTCGGCCAAGCCGAGCTCCCACGGTGCGCCCGCATGTTTGATGGAGGTCAGGGGGGAGGCGCCGGTGCCACCGTCGTGACCCGAGATCAGTACGACGTCGGCGTGTGCCTTGGACACACCCGCCGCCACGGTCCCGACGCCCACCTGGGCGACGAGCTTGACGTGTACGCGCGCCTCGGGGTTGGCGTTCTTGAGGTCGTGGATGAGTTGGGCCAGGTCCTCGATCGAGTAGATGTCGTGGTGAGGTGGTGGCGAGATCAGGCCCACGCCCGGCGTCGAGTAGCGCACCTTGGCGATCCACGGCCATACCTTGTTGCCCGGAAGCTGGCCGCCCTCACCCGGCTTTGCGCCCTGGGCCATCTTGATCTGCAGGTCCGTGCAGTTGACCAGGTACTCGCTGGTGACGCCGAAGCGGCCCGACGCGACCTGCTTGATCGCGCTGCGCTTCCAGTCGCCGTTGGGCTCCCGCTCGTAGCGCTCGCGATCTTCGCCGCCCTCGCCACTGTTTGAGCGTGCGCCGATGCGGTTCATCGCGATCGCCAGGTTCTCGTGCGCTTCGGCCGAGATCGACCCGTAGCTCATGGCTCCGGTCGAAAAGCGCTTGACGATCTCGGTGACCGGTTCGACCTCGTCGATCGGCACCGGCGGCCGTGTGCCGAACCGGAATTGAAAGAGCCCGCGCAGCGTCGCCAGCTGAGTGGACTGTTCGTCGACCAGGTGCGTGTACTGCTTGAAGATCTCGTACCGGCCGGTGCGGGTCGCGTGCTGCAGCTTGAACACCGTCTCCGGGTTGAACAGGTGGTACTCACCCTCGCGTCGCCACTGGTACTCGCCGCCGCCGTCCAAACCGCGGTGGGCAAGCTCCGCCGGGCGGTCGGGGTAGGCGCGACGGTGCCGGCGGGAAATCTCCTCAGCGAGCTCCTCCAGGCCGATGCCACTCAGGCGGCTGACCGTCCCGGTGAAGAACTCCGCGATCAGCTCTTCGGACAGTCCGATCGCCTCGAAGATCTGCGCGCCGGTGTACGAGGCCACCGTCGAGATGCCCATCTTGGACATGACCTTGAGGATGCCCTTGTCGCACGCCTTGATGTAGTTCTGACGGGCCTTCTCCGGGTCGTCCAGCTCGGTCAGGCGCTGCGCGATGAAATCCTCGATCGTCGCGAACGCCAGGTACGGGTTGATGGCCGCAGCCCCGTAGCCGATCAGCAGGCACATGTGATGACATTCGCGGGCGTCACCCGCCTGCACGACCAGCCCCACCTTGGTACGCGACTTCTCACGGAGCAGGTGATGGTGTACCGCACTCGTGGACAACAGCGACGGGATCGGGGCGAGTTCGGCGGTGGAACCCTTGTCGGACAAGATCAGGATCTGGGCGCCGGCGGCGATCTCCATCGACGCGCGCTGGCGGATCTCGTCCAGGGCGGCCCGCAGACCTGCCGCACCGTTCGCGACCGAGTACAGACACGGGATAACCGCCGACCGGAAGTCCGGGGTCTCGGGTTGGGAGGAGACGTCGACGAGCTTGCGCAGCTCGTCGTTGTCGATGACCGGGTGCTCCAGGAAGATCTGCCGGCACGACGATGCCTGCGGGTCGAGCAGGTTGGCCTCGGGGCCGATCGTCCCGCCGAGTGCGGTGACGAGCTCCTCGCGGATCGCGTCGAGCGGCGGGTTGGTGACCTGTGCGAAGAGCTGCTGAAAGTAGTCGAACAACAGGCGTGGGCGTGAAGAGAGCACCGCGATCGGCGTGTCGGTGCCCATCGAGCCGGTGGGCTCGACACCGGCGCGCGCCATCGGCTCCAAGATGACCTTGATCTCCTCGGTCGTGTAGCCGAACGTCTGCTGGCGCTGCAGCACGTCGGCGTGCGACGGAAGCTCGTGCGCGGGTGCCGCCAGGAACTTGAGGTCCACGACGTTCTCGCGCAGCCACTTGCCGTACGGGCGTTGCGACGCCAGGTCGGCTTTGATCTCGTCGTCGCCGACGATCCGTCCCTGGCTGGTGTCGACCAGGAACATCCGGCCCGGCTGCAGGCGGCCCTTCAGGACGACGTCCTCGGGAGCGACGTCCAGCACACCCACCTCGGAGGCCATGATGACCAGGTCGTCGCTCGTGACGACGTAGCGCGAGGGGCGAAGGCCGTTGCGGTCGAGCACCGCGCCGATGACCGTGCCGTCGGTGAATGCGATCGACGCCGGACCGTCCCACGGCTCCATGACCGATGAATGGAAGCGGTAGAAGTCCCGCACCGCCGGGTCCATCTCCTCATGGCGCTCCCACGCTTCGGGGATCATCATCAGCACCGCGTGCGGCAGCGAGTAGCCGCCCAAGTGCATCAACTCCAGGACTTCGTCGAACGATGTCGAGTCGCTGCCGCCGGGGGTGCAGATGGGGAAGATGCGCTCCAGGTCGCCGGGTAGCAGGTCGCTCGCCAGCAGCTCCTCGCGGGCCCGCATCCAGTTGCGGTTGCCCTGCACCGTGTTGATCTCGCCGTTGTGGCTGATGTAGCGGTACGGGTGGGCCAGCGGCCAGGACGGAAAGGTGTTTGTCGAAAAGCGCGAGTGGACCAGGGCCAGGGCCGAGTCGACTCGCTCGTCCTGCAGGTCGGGGAAGAACGCCGCCAACTGGTCGGGGATCAGCATCCCCTTGTAGACGAACGTGCGCGCCGAGAGGCTCGCGATATAGCAGCCACCTTGGTCGAATCCGCCGACGGTGTGCTCGATGCGCTTGCGCAGCATCAACGCGCGGCGCTCCAGGTCGATGCCGGCCGTGCCGTCGCCTTCGATGAAGATCTGTCGGAACGTCGGCATTACCGCGAGGGCTTGGGCGCCCAGCATCGACCCGTCAGTGGGAACGTCCCGCCAGCCCAACACCCGCAGTCCCTCCTCGACCACGACATCTTCGATCGTCGAAATCACGCCCGAGGCCACTGCGGGGTCTGTCGGCAGGAACACGAGCCCCGTCGCGTAGTGCCCCTCGGCCGGCAAGCTGAAGTCCACGACGCTTCGGAAGAACCTGCTGGGCATCTGGATCAGGATCCCGGCGCCGTCGCCCGTGTTGGTCTCTGCGCCGCGTGCCCCGCGATGGTCCAGATTGCACAGGGCCTGGACACCTGAGCGCACGATGTCGTGGCTACGGTGGCCCTTCATGTGTACGACGAACGCGACGCCGCACGCGTCGTGCTCGAAGCGCGGATCGTAGAGGCCCTGCTTGTCGGGTGGGGCTGTGCGCGGCTGGCTGATGTTTGATCCTCCGGGGTCGGGTGACCGAGCCGGTCTCGGCGGAACAGATAAGGCTAGCGGCCGGGGCGCTCCCGAACCAGACCGCCGTGCTCAACCGCCTGTCAGGGTCGGTGAAAGCCCTGGAAAAAGGCGATTCTTGCCCAAAAGACTATCTCATATGCGATGCACGGACGCGCCCGTCGGATGGCCCGTTCGGCGCGGGTAGCATTGTCCTCATGTCGACCGTTGAAACCATTAAGCCGCCCGCCAAGAAGCCGCGCGAGCGCCGCCCCGGTGATGGTGCCGGAAGTGGGCAACCCGCGCACGTGATCGTGATGAACGACAATCACAACACGTTCGAGGGCGTCGCGATGACCCTCGCGCGATACATCCCCGGCGTCGACCAGACCACGGGGATGGCGCTGGCGAGCAAGATCCACAAGGCTGGCCAGGCGCGAGTGTGGAGCGGGGAGCGCGAACGGGCAGAGCTGTACTGGGAGCAGCTTCGCGACGCAGGCCTGACGATGGCGCCGCTAGCGTGACCAACGCCAACGCCTCGGACTGGCTGCTCGAGTGGCTCGCCGACCAAGGCGTCGAGGTCATCTTCGGCAACCCCGGCTCCACCGAGTTGCCGCTGATGGATGCGTTGGCCCGGCAGAACCGGATCCACTATGTGCTGGGACTCCACGAGGCCTCGGTGATGGGGATGGCGGACGGGTACGCCCAGCAGGGGGATCGTCTGAGCGTCGTCAACGTCCACGTGCAACCGGGGCTCGCCAACGCGTTGTCAGGGATTCTCAACGCCGCCCGTGCCCGGGTCCCCGTGCTGGTCACCGTCGGCCAGCAGGTGACGTCATTGCTCGACAAAGCCCCGTTCCTCGGCGGCGAACTGGTTGCGCTGGCCCGACCGATCGCCAAACACGCCGCAGAGGTCACGGAGGTCGAACACGTCGATGGAACGGACGAATCGGCGACGACTCTGCAGGGAGAGCTTGCGATGGCGGTCGAAATCGCAACCCGACACCCGCGTGGTCCGGTGGTCCTCTCGATACCGATGGACGTTCAAACCGGGACCACTCCAGACGCATCTGTGGGTGCCATCGCGCTCACACCCCCTCGGGACCAGGCTGCGATCGGCCGGGCAGCCGCGATCCTGGCCGCCGCCACGACCCCCGTCATCCTGGCCGGCGACGGCGTCGTCCATGAGCATGCATCGAACCTGATCGCTTTGCTCGCGGAGAGGATCGGCGCACCGATCCTCGGTGAGCCGTTCGCCGCGCGGGCCCCGCTTGATACCGATCACCCGCTGTGGCGGGGCCCTTTGCCAGGCTTCGCGTCCGAGATCGAGCCGGTCTTGCGCGGCCATGACGTCGTGCTGGCCGTGGGGATGCCGGTGTTTCGCGTGTTCGGGACGAGTCCCGACTCGCCGCTCCTCGCTGACACGCAGTTGATCCACCTCGATTCCGACGACGCGGAGGTCGGGCGGATCCACACGCCTCAGGTCGGGCTGGTCATGTCGGTGGCGGACGGCCTCGGTGCGCTCGTCGATCGGCTCGGGGCCCCCGGTGACGGCGT
This sequence comes from Actinomycetota bacterium, assembly GCA_031376485.1. Classification (GTDB taxonomy): domain Bacteria; phylum Actinomycetota; class Thermoleophilia; order Miltoncostaeales; family Miltoncostaeaceae; genus CALMEC01. The sequence continues at coordinate 6,258 of JANMDV010000122.1, read as the reverse complement.
CGGCGAACGCCTGGCGGCTGCGGTCGACGCGTCGGCACGGGTACGCGACTCGGCGCGGGCGCGGATGTCGGCGGCAGACACCGGTTTCGGCATCGGGGCCGCCCGGTTCTGTCAGGCGATCGCCGATGCGGTGGGGCCCGACGACTTGATCGTCGACGAAGCCCTGACATCCGGCCGGTGGCTGCGCACGGCGCTCGGCGGGCGAAACACCCCGCGCAACTGGCTCGCCCACCGCGGCAGCGCCTTGGGGTGGGGTCTGCCCGCGGCGGTTGGAGCGAAGCTCTCCGACCCGTCGCGCAGGGTCATGTGCGTCCATGGTGACGGCAGCTTCCTGTTCGGCGTTCACGCACTGTGGACCGCGGCCAGGGAACGGCTGGGGGTGGCGGTGGTCGTCGCCGACAACGCGGGGTACGAGATCCTGCGCGCGGGTCTCGAGGGACTGACCGGCCGCGAGGAGGACGAATGGCCGGGCTTGGCGCTGGCCGACCCCCCGATCGACCTCATCGCGATCTCGCGCGGGTTAGGCGCGAGCGCCGAGCGGATCGCGCACCGCGATCAACTGGACGACGCGCTGGCCGACGTGTGGCGGCGCGCCGAGTCCGGTCCCGCCGTGCTGGTCGTCCCCGTGACCGGTCGAACCCCGGCCGTGGGATATCCGGTGAACTGCTAAAGCACTGTGAGCGCGAGCACTGCGACAACCAGTGCTACGGCGATGCGGTACCAGCCGAAGATCGTCAACCCGCGTCGCTGCACGTAGTCGACCATCCACACCACCGCCGCCGCGGCGGACAGGAAGGCCGCAGCAAAGCCCACGAGCGGCGCCGACACACCGAACTGGTCGACGATGACGCCGCCCTTGTCGAGCGTCTCGTAGAGCGTCGCTGCGCCCAGGGTGACGAGTCCGAGCAGGAAGGCGAACTCCACGGCGGCGGCGATGCTCAGCCCGATCGCGAGTGCGGCCAAGATCACCACGAGGCTGCGGCTGACACCCGGCCACAGCGCAATGGTTTGCACGAGGCCGATGATGAGCCCGTCGCGCAGGGTGAGCCCCTCGAGCGCTCGGCCGGTCCGGTTGGCGGACGGGGGCCACGCGAGAATGACGATGCCCCCGACGAACCAGGCCCCGATCACCGGCCACAGGCCGAAGAGATGCTCCTTGACCAAGTCGCCGATGAGGAACCCGACGATCGCGGCGGGCAGGAATCCTGCGACGATGGCGATTGCCAGCCGTCGCCCGCCGACGGGGTCCGGTCCGCGGCCAGCGACCGCGAGCAACGCGGTCGCGATGCGCCGCCGGTAGATGCCGAGGACGGCCAAGATCGCCCCAGACTGGATCGCGATGGCGTACGCGTCAGCAGCGTCCTTGGCGGCGTCGGTGTCCGTCAGGCCGAGCAGTCGCTCCGTGACCGTCAAATGTCCGGTGGACGACACCGGGAGGTACTCGGTCAGCCCTTCCACCACGCCAAGCAGAATCGCCTCGGGGATCGACAGGAGCGTGTCGCCGGCGTCCAGCGCTGCGAGCAGCACGATCAGCGCCAGCCCGAGGATCGCCGCCGGGACGACGACGATGGGGCGAATGAGTGTCGAACGGGTCACCGGCGCGGGATGTTGTCATGCGGCGACCCGCGCCGGGCGGTCGACGGGTTCGTGTCGGGATCGCGGCAACAGTCTCCGCAGACCTCCGGCTGGACGGCAGCCCAGGTGGCGGGACCCTCTCGGCCAATTGACCGTCGCGCGACGGCCAATTGTGACGTGCATGTCACACTTGGGGCGATTCGTGACGTGAACCAGCACCGCCAAATGGCTCGTACCAGCCATTTGGCGGTGACGCGATGGCCAATCGTTACATGCGTGTCACACGTGGGCGCGGCGGCCACCGTGCTCTCCGGCGTCGGTGATGGCACTGTTCACTGCGTCGACCAGCATCAGCCGGTCGACGCTGACGTGGTCGGCAACGCCTGTCGCGCGTTCGGTCAGGACGGACGCGAGGGCGCGCCGTGACACTGGGTCCAGGTCGAGCAGTCCGGCGAGTCGGTTCCCGTCGATGCTCAGCAGGATGCCTGCCTGCAGCAGGGTCCCGGTGCGCCGACGCACCTGTGAAAGACCGACCACCTTGCGGCCGTCGATAACGACCTCCCACGGTGAAACCGAGGCGAAACAGGCCAACGCACCGGTCGCGTTGTCGGCACGGCGGGCTTCCGTCGGTGTGATGGCCTGCGCCGGCACTCCGACCTTCGTGATTGCTCGCGCCAGGGCTTGGCCGAGCCAGCGGTACGAATCGGCGACATCATCCGAGTACAGGGGATGTCCCTTCGGAACGACGACATCCAGGGCCAACAAGTCAGGGCCCCACAACACGGGGCCTCCGCCCGATGATCGTCGCGTCACGCTGACCCTGCCTGCTTCTGTCGCGACATTCGAGCCACGACCCAACACCAGGACGTCGACATCGACGAGCCACCACGCAAGCGTCGCCGGATCGTCCGGTTGCGCTTCGTCCAGCAACGTCATGCCGCGTTTGAGCGCGAAGGCTGCAGTGACCTGACTCGGCCCGAGCCGACGCCAGGTTCCGGCAGGGACCACTTGTTAAGGGATGACGCGGTCGGCGCCGGGTGAGAACGCCTCCTGCACGATGCGCTGCTGTTCAGTCTTGTGGGCCTTTGGATACCCCTCGGCTGGGCTTGAGCGCGCGGAGCGACCGACGTAGTAGAGCGTGACGTCCGCCGGAAGGATGCGCTCAAGGTGCCGCGGCACGAACGTCCACGCGCCCATGTTGCGCGGCTCCTCCTGCACCCAAGTGACCTCGGTCAGGTTCGGGTAGGACGCGAAGATCTCCTTGAGGCGGTCCTCGGGAAGCGGGTAAAGCAGCTCCAGGCGGGCGATCGCCACGTCGGTCGCGGCCTCGCGGGCCTCATGCCCGTCCAGGTCGTAGTAGACCTTGCCCGAGCAGAGCAGCAGTCGCGTGACCGTGTCGCGCCGCTCCGCAGCACGCGGGTCGTCGATGAGTGCCTGGAACCCGCCGGTGGCCAGATCCTCGACCCGACACGATGCCTCGCGAGAGCGAAGCAGGCTCTTGGGGGTGAACACGATCAGCGGACGCAGTTCGCTCCATAGGCCCTGGCGACGCAGCAGATGGAAGTAGTTGTCGGCGGTCGACGGGTTGGCGACGCGCATGTTGTCCTCCGCGCACGCCTGAAGGAACCGCTCGATGCGGGCGGAGGAATGCTCCGGGCCGTTGCCCTCGTATCCGTGGGGCAGCAGCATCACAAGGCGCGACCGTTCGCCCCACTTGGCGCGGCCCGACGCGATGAACTGATCCACCATTATTTGGCCGCCGTTGGCGAAGTCACCGTACTGCGCCTCCCACAACACGAGCGTCTCGGGCGCGAGCGTGCTGTAGCCGTACTCGAACCCGATCGTCGCGGCCTCCGACAGCGGGCTGTTAAAGACCTCGAAACTGGCGGCCGCGTTCTCAAGGTTGCGCATCGGAGTGTGGGTTTTGCCGGTAAATGGCATCCACACTTCTTCGGCTGCGTCGTGCAGGCGCAGGTGGCGCTGGCTGAATGTGCCCCGCTCGCTGTCCTGGCCGGTCAGGCGAACGGGTACGCCGTCGACGAGGAGGGACGCCATCGCAAGGGCTTCCGCATGCGCCCACAGGATCCCGCCTTCGGCGCCCATGGCCTCGCGCCGCCGCTCCAGTTGGGGTACGAGCTTGGGGTGGACGGTGAATCCGTCGGGCACCGCCAAGAGCTCCTCGTTGAGCTTGTGCAAGAGGTCGTTCGGAACCGCCGTCGTCACCTCGGCCCGTTTGACGCGTGCCGGCGCCGCCGGGGCGTTGTCCCCGTCATTCTGCGCCACCATTGCCGCGACGGCGGTGCGCGCCTGGGACATCTTCTCGTTGGCCTGGGCCTCCAACTGGCCGACCTGGACGTCCGTCACGACGCCCTCCGCCACGAGGTGCGCTGCGTACACCTGGTACGGCCGCGGGTGGTTCTTGATCGTCTGGCTCATCACCGGCTGCGTGTAGGCGGGCTCGTCGGTCTCGTTGTGGCCGTGGCGGCGGTAGCCGATCAGGTCGACCAGGATGTCGCGCTGGAACTTGTTGCGGAACGCCACCGCCAGGCGGATCGCCGAGATGCACGCCTCGATGTCGTCGCCGTTGACGTGGATGATCGGGATGTCGAAGCCCTTGGCGAGGTCGCTGGCGTAGCGCGTGGACCGCGAGTCCTGGGGATCGGTGGTGAAGCCGATCTGGTTGTTCGCGATGATGTGGATCGTGCCGCCGGTGGTGAACCCCGCGAGCCCGCTGAGGTTGAGCGTCTCGGCGACGACGCCCTGACCGGGGAACGCGGCGTCGCCGTGGACGAGCACCGGTACGGCACGGCTGGGATCGTGGTGGGCGTCGCGGCCCTGGCGGGCCGTCTGCCGTGCGCGCGTCGCGCCCTCAACCACCGAGTTGACCTGCTCCAGGTGGCTGGGGTTCGCGGCGAGGGTGATCGCCACCGGGCGACCCGACAGCGTGACGTAGGAGCCCTCGGCGCCCAGGTGGTACTTGACGTCGCCGGCGGTCTCGATCCAGTCCTCGTCGCCGGCGGACTCGGTCATGCCTTCGAACTCGCCCAAGATCGACTCGATCGGCCTGCCGACGACGTGCGTGATGATGTTGAGCCGTCCACGGTGGGCCATGCCGATGACGATCTGGTTGGCGCCGGACTCGGCGCACCGCTCGATGATCTCGTCGAGCATCGGAACGAGTGCGTCCACGCCCTCGATCGAGAAGGTCTTCTGACCGATGTAGGCCCGCTGCAGGAAACGCTCGAACACGTCGACGTTGACGAGACGCTCAAGGAGCTTGATCCGCTCGTCCTGTGGCATGACGACGCGGATGAACCCGCTCTCGATCTCACGGCGGAGCCACCGGCGTTGCTCATGGCCCGAGATGTGCTCGACCTGGTAGGCGATGGTGCCGCAGTAGGTCTCGCGCATGCGGGGAAAAACGTCCGCGAACGTCTGGCCCGGAATGAACACGCGCAGAAGATCGGCCGGCGCCAACGCCATCATGGCGTCGGTCAGCTCCAAGGATGCCGGCTCGAGCGCGGGGTCGCCGACCGGCGGATATCCAAGCGGATCGAGGTCGGCGGCCATGTGGCCGTAGATGCGGTGTGCCTTGACCAGCGACATCGCAGCCGACACGGCCTGCAGCGTCCGGGAGTCGGCGGGACCCGCCTGCGCGGGACCGGTTGTGGCCGCGCCCGGCGGGGCGATCACGAGCGGCTGTGGTTCGACGAGCGCGGGCAAGGTGATCTGCAGGCTCTGTGCGACCTCCTCGTAAAAGCCGTCCTCGCCGGCCAGGAACAGATCGATCTGGCGCAGGAACGCGCCGCTCTCGGCGCCCTGGATGACGCGGTGGTCGTACGTGGATGTCGCGGTCATGACCTTCTGGATGCCCAGGGCCGTGGCGTCCACGTGCTCGAAGCCGACCGGCAGCGCGATGGAACCGGTGGCCACAATCGTTCCCTGGCCCGGCATGAGTCGCGGCACCGAGGCGACCGTGCCGAATCCGCCGGGGTTGGTCAGGCTGACCGTCGCGCCGCGAAGCTCGTCCGGCGAGACCTTGCCGCTGCGGGTGCGTTTGACCAGATCGTCGTACGCATCGACGAAGCCCCGGAACCCCAGCGTCTCAGCTCCGCGCACGACCGGAACCAGAAGCGACCGGCTGCCGTCGCGCCGCTCGACATCGACCGCCAACCCGATGTCGACGTTGACGCGCACAAGCTTGTGCGGCTTGCCGTCGATCTCTTCGAACCCCGTGGACATGACCGGGAAGCGTTCGACCGACTTGACGATCGCCCAGGCGACGAGGTGGGTGAACGACAGTTTCTCTTTGCGGCTCGCAGCCGCGAGGGTTTCGTTGATCTGCCGCCGCCGCGCATCGAGTGTCCCCACCGGAATCGTACGGAACGTCGTCGCGGTCGGGATCGCGCGGCTCTCGTTCATGTACTTGGCGAGCATCGCCGGTGGGCCCTTGAGCTGCACCGCGTCCTCGGCAGGTGGGGCGCCGCCGGCCCCGTTTGAGTCGCCCGCGACATCTGCGGCTTGAATGCGCCCGCGGCTGCCGCTGCCGGTCACCCGTGCCAGATCGACGCCCTGCGCCCCGGCGATTCGGCGCGCAAGCGGGGAGGCCAATCCGCCTCCGACGGCTGCGACTGTGCGTTCCGGGGTGGTGGCAACTGCGGCGGCGGCGGGCGGCGTGCCCGT
>JANMDV010000090.1:0-19191 GCA_031376485.1 Actinomycetota bacterium | reverse complement strand
GTCGCGGTCGCCAGACGGGCAGGGATGCGGCTGTGGCCGGTCGCCATGCCCGGGCACGTGATCGTCGCTGATTTCTCCGGCGCGTCGGCGCGTTACCTGGATCCGTTCGACGATTGGGCAGCGCGGACCTTCGACGAATGCGCCGAGATCGTGCGCCTGGCGGCAGGGGTCGCGCTCACGCGTGAACTCCTAGAGCCCACGCCGCCCGAGGCGATCATCCGCCGGATGCTGGTCAACCTGACCGTCTCCTACATGCGGCGTGAGATGTATGCCGACGCCAGGTGGACGGTCGAACTGCAGGCGATCGTCGTCCCCGACGATCCCGGAATCGAGGAGCAACTCCGTGCGTTGGACGGGCTCGCCTGACAGGTCGGCGGACTGATCGAAACGGTTTCGGCCTGTGCCAGAACTCCTGCTCGTCCCTTCTTCGCGTGAGTTATTCTGGCGCAGCCCCTACGGACGCGCGATCTGTCAGCTGGACGCCGCGTCGTGTGGGAGGGCGTCGGCTCCGATCTCGCCGAGCGAATTCAGCAGGCTGACGCGACCCTCCGCCAAGCGGTACCCGGCGCCCACGACGGCACACTCACCTCGGGCGATCCGGTCGGCGATCGGCGCGGAGCGCTCAGCGATCAGGTGGACGGTATGTCGCACGTGTTCCTCGGTCAGGTCGTCGGCGTCGATCTCTTCGATACCTCGGCCGGCGACACGCGCGGTGACCATGCTCGGGGTGACCCGCTCAACGATGTCCCGCACGTAGCCGCCCGGCATGCGTCCCGTCCTGTGGGCCTCGAGCGCGGCGGCGATCGCTCCGCAGTTGTCATGACCGAGCACAACCACAAGCGGGATCTTCAGCACCGTCACACCAAACTCGAGCGAGCCGAGGACACTGCTGTCGAGCACGTGCCCGGCCGTGCGGACGACGGCGAGATCGCCGATGCCCCGATCGAAGACGATCTCTGCGGCGACCCGGGAGTCCATGCACCCGAACACCAGGGCGAACGGCGACTGGCGCGCCGCCGTGACGGCCAGCCGGTCGACATCCTGGTTGGGATGCGCCGGAACTCCGCCGACGAAACGTTCGTTGCCCTGACGAAGTGCCGTCCATGCCTGTGCGGGACTGCTCACGCCATCACCCGTGTCATTGCCCTCCGCGTGCAGCGTGTCGAGGGCGTGGCGCTATCCCTTTGCTGCGATGTACTGGGCGACCATCTTCTCGCCGGCGTCGTGACCCTCCTCGAAGTAGACCCGGTTGATCTCCTTGAACACTTCCCATTGCGCGGGTACGTCGTCTTCTGCCAGCGTGGCGTCGACCGGACAGGCCTCGACACACGCGTCGCAGTCGATGCATTCGGCCGGGTCGATGTAGAGGATCGTCGCCTCGTCGTGATGCTCCTCGCCCGGCGCCGGGTGAATGCAGTCCACCGGGCAGACATCGGCGCACGACGTGTCCTTGGTCCCGATACACGGTTCAGCAATCACATAGGTCATGCGGCGGGTCTCCCTCGACGAGCAACGGTCCACCAGACCTTATCAGGGGCCCATGGACCCGATCGGTACGCTTGACCCGTGAGCCTTCTGCGTTTTGGCGCGTTCCTTGCGCCGTACCACGATCCGCGCGAGAACCCCACGCTGGCGCTGCAACGTGACCTGGAGTTGATCGAGCTGCTCGACCGGCTGGGGTTCGACGAGGCCTGGATCGGCGAGCATCACTCCACGGGGTGGGAGACGATCGCCTCGCCCGAGATCTTCCTGGCGGTCGCCGCCGAGCGCACGCGACACATCCGGCTCGGCACCGGCGCGGTCAGTCTGCCGTACCACCACCCGCTGATGGTCGCTGACCGCATCGTCCTGCTCGACCACCTGACCCGCGGCCGGATCAACTTCGGCGTCGGACCCGGTGGGCACCTGACCGACGCGGCGATGCTGGGTATTCCGTCGGCGCGTCTGCGCGACATGCAGGCCGAGTCTCTCGAGGTCATCGTGCGATTGTTCACCGAGATCGAGCCGTTCAGTGTCCGGTCCAGTTGGTTCGAGCTGAACGACGCGGTGCTCCAGCTTCGCCCTCTCCAGCGGCCGTATCCGCCCATCGCGACGACCAGCATGGAGTCCCCGTCCGGGATGCAGCTTGCGGGACGCTTCGGTGCCGGGGTACTGTCACTCGCGGTCTCACGGGGACCACGCGGTCCGATCGACCTCAAGGCGCACTGGGCGATCGCCGAGGAGGCCGCGGCCGAAGCGGGTCGAAGCGTCGACCGCGCCGAGTGGCGCCTGGTCGTCCCCATCCACATCGCCGAGACGAAGCGGCAGGCGGTCAAGGATGTGCGGGCCGGTGCCGGGCGGTTCCTACTGGACTACGTCGAGGCCACCACTGGTCGGCCGCGCCCGGTGGAGGGGCCGTACGAGAAGGTCGTCGACCAGATGATGGACCTCGGCGCCTGGGTGATCGGAACGCCCGACGAGGCGGTCACCGCCATCGAGGCGCTCGTCGAGCGCAGCGGAGGCTTTGGCGGCGTGATGGTCTTCGGTCAGGAGTGGGGTGGTCCTGACGCGTCGCGTCGCAGCTATGAGCTTTTGGCCCGTCACGTGATGCCGCGCTTCCAGGGTTCGCTCGCCGGGTTGGAGGCGTCGAACGCCGTAGCGCGATCCAAAGCGGACGCCACCCAGCGTCAGCGTGCGGCCGCCGTCGAGCGTGCCCAGTCTGCCTACGACGGCGGATCAGTCGGCGGGGGCGAGGCGCTGCACGGTTCCTGATTGGATGTGACGTAGACGGTGCCGTCGGTTGCGGCGTCGACCGAGATGAGCCGCTCGACCGTGAGCGGTTCGAGCCGCGGTTGCCGCTGTCCGTCGGCCGCTGGGATGCTCCAAATCATGCCCGAACAGTAGTCGCCGTAGACATACCGGCCGTCCAGGGCCGGCAGACGCGCGTTGCGCACGACGACGCCACCGGTGATTGAACACCCCGCGTCATGGTCGTACTGGGCGACCGGCTCGGTCAGCGAGCCCGTGTTGTTGAGATCGCCGCGGTCTCCCCTATCCGTCTCCTTGGTGCCCTCGTAGACGTCCCACCCGTAGTCGTTCGCAGAACCGCCGTCACCCAGCCCCAGGGAGAGCTTGCCGTCGGGGCCGAACGCCAGGCCGTTCGACCGCAACGGCCTGGTGTACCTCCACCTGTCCGGCCCGGACGGCGACACGCGGGTCGAGGAGCACACGTTCGCCTCGGGACGGATCGCGCCGGATGGCACCGGCGATCAGCCGGACAAATCGTGTCGTCGCTCGGTTGCGCACGGCGACCGTTATCGCCACAAACGTTCGATCACCCAGCTACAGCGGTCGCGACAGACCACGCGCTGGACCGGATGGTCAGGCGGTGACCGGAGCCTTCGCCACGACGGCGTCGACGATCTCTCCCAGCGCGATCGCCGCTGCGGCGTGGGGGCGGCTCAGCACGATCGGCGTGCCCTCGTCGCCGGCTTGAGCGACGTCGGATTCGAGCGGCACTCGACCGAGCAGCGGCACGTCGAGCTTCTGGGCCAACGCCTCGCCGCCACCACCCGAGAAGATCTCGTAGCGGACGCCGGTGTCGGGTGCGACGAACCAACTCATGTTCTCGATGACGCCCAGGACCTCCAAGTTGACCCTACGGGCCATGGCGCCCGCGCGTTGGGCCACGCGTTGGGCAGCCATCTGTGGTGTCGTCACGATGATCATTCGCGCCGCAGGTGCCAGGGATGCGAGTGACAAGGACACGTCACCGGTGCCGGGAGGCAGGTCCACCAGGAGGTAATCGGGGTCGTCCCAAAAGACCTCGGTCACGAAGCTGGTCAGCGCCTTGTGGAGCATCGGGCCGCGCCAGATGACCGGCTGGTCGTCGCTCGCCATGAACCCCACCGACATCAGACGCACCCCGTGCGCCTCGACCGGCAGGATCAGGTCGTCACCCAGCATCACCGGGGCGCGGGTGGCGCCCATCATGCGCGGGATCGAGTAGCCGTAGACGTCGGCGTCGAGCAATCCGACGCTGTGACCGCGCGCGGCGAGTGCGACCGCCAGATTGGCGGTGACGCTCGATTTGCCGACGCCGCCCTTGCCCGAAGCGATCAGGATGACGTTGGTGCGCGCGTCGTCCGTGAACGGCGATGCGCGCCTGTCGCCGCCGATGATCCCGGAGCGCACGGACTTGCGCTCGTCGTCGCTCATCGTGTCGAGGGTCACGTGGATCCCCTCGACACCGGGCAGCGCAGCGACCGCCTCGCTGACCCGCCGCTGGATCTCGGCCTTGAGCGGGCAGCCGGCCACGGTCAACTTGATGGACACGTGGACGCGCCCGCCGTCCACCGCGACGTCCCCGACCATGCCCAGGTCGACGATGCTGCGATGAAGCTCCGGGTCGAGCACCGCGCGCAGTGCGTCGATGACGCCGTCGCGGGAGAGGGCGGTCGCGGTGCTCACATGAACATGCGGGCGTACGGCTCGGCCTGCGCCAGCGTGACGTCCCAGGGGCCGTGCCCCGGGTAGATGACGGTCTCGCCCGGCAATTCGTCGAACGTGCGCTCCAGGCTCGTCATCATCGCGGCGGGGTCGCTGCGCGGGAAGTCGGTGCGTCCGATGCCCTGGGCGAACACCAGATCGCCGACGAGCGCGTGGCCGAGTGTCGCCTCGTGGGCGACCATGCAACCGGGCGAGTGGCCGGGCGTGGCGAGCATCCGAAACCGCAGGTCGCCCAGCTCAAGCACGTCGCCGTCCTGCAGGATTCGTGCCGGCGTGACGCCAGGCGTCGGGGGCGGGTTGCCGAACATCGCCGGGTTGAAGGGCGCGGGCGCGGTCAGCCAATCCTCGTCGCCCCCGCCGATCCACACCGGAAGCCCTCGCTCGGCCCACACGTAATTCTCGACAATGTGATCCCAATGGCCATGCGTGTCGAGCACGGCGACGGCCGTCAGCTCAAGGCGAGCCAGCGTGTCGAGCGCCCACGCCTCACTGCCCGCCGCCGGGTCGACGATCCACGCCTGCCCACCCTGCTCGGTGGCGACGACATATGTGTTGGTGGCCACAGGGCCGAACGTTCCGCCGCGGATGATCATCGCATCCAGCGTAGTACACCCTGGGGACCAAGCCTGCACACCCGTTCAGACGGCCAGGTCGGTTGCACCGCCCGTGGCCGACATCCCGTCCTGCATCAGATCATCGCGTTGCAAAAGTGCAGTTGTCGCCGACTGCCCGTTTTGAATGTCTCGGGAGGCTGCGCGAGTCGGCCTCTGCTGTGAGGGGGTACCCAGAGCATCTGCGGCATTTCGGACCAGCCGTTTTCGGCGGCGCACAATCATGGCTGCAATGACCGCCGCAACGATCAGTCCGCGGTATCCTCGAAAGAATGCAAATTGCGGTCGGCTCAGACGAACGAACCACGCTGACGGACACTGTCAGTGACGCGATCAGAGCAGCGGGACACGGTCTTGATCTCATCGGCCCGCTCGCCGGTGGGAAACAAGAATGGGCCGAGGTCGGCGCCGAGGTCGGCCGCAGCGTCGCCTCGGGTCGGTCCGACTTGGGCGTGGTGTTCTGCTGGTCCGGGACCGGTGTGTCGATCGCGGCGAACAAAGTCCCCGGCGTGCGAGCCGCTCTGTGCGCGGATCCCGAAACGGCGCGGCTGGCGCGCAGGTACAACCACGCGAACGTACTCGTCTTGTCGCTACGGGCGACGAGCGAGCAGGTGGGCCGCGAGATCCTGGCCGCGTTCCTGGACGAACCCGAAGGCGCCGACGAGTTCGACGTCCGCAACGTGCGCACTGTCGACGCGTTGGATACCCATATGTAGGTGCTCCCTCGCATATATCGCACGTCCTGGTAGCAAATGGGGCTACCCACTCGCTAGCGCCTGCAGCCGGGCCAGGTCCAGCACCTCTGTGGTGGCGGGAGCGGTGATCGGCACAGCCTCGCCCAGTTTACTCAGGTTCACGTCGAGGTTGAGGTTTGCGGTTTTCAGGGCCCGAATCGCCGAGACGCCACCCGTGTAGTCGAGCTTGGCGAGGATACGGCGTGGCAGCAGATCGTCGATGCCGATCCACAGGTCCACGGTCTTGATCGCGAGCGCCGCCGCGAGCTGTTTCTGCGCGGCTGCGGTCAGCGACGAACCCTGAATGGATTGGATGAGCGGTGCCAGGTCCACGAGCGCGCGGGTCGTGTCGATCGTTGCCGCGAGGTGCACCGTCGCGACATCGTTCACGGTCTCGCGGCCAACTTCTCTGGGCGCAGTGGCCCACGCCAAGAGTCCACCGGCAAGTCTCCCCGGAACGACCGACGCGACCTGTGCTTTGGGCAGGTCCACCTTGTAGTCGGTCGCCAGCACCCCGATGAAGAGTTCGCCTGCGACCTTGGTCAGGTTGATCGGGAGGGGTGGCAGGCCCGAAATTGTGGCGTCCAGGTCGAACGAGGCGCCGTCACCGTTGACGGGGCCCTGACCCGAAAACGTCACGGGGTCGATGAGGGCCTGCTCCGCAAGTTTGGGCAGCGAGCCCGGGGCGACCTCGGCTGCGAGCCTGCCGTCGACAGCGACGCGAAACGCGGTCAATCCGGCGGCGGCCGCAGCGCTCTGTCGCAGGATCTCGCCAGGGCTCAGCCCGGCGACGCGGTCCGTGGTCGTGTCGCCGCCGCCGCACCCAGACGCGAGCGCCATTAGCGCGCCGAGCGCGATCACGAGAACCCTGACGGGGCCGTTCACGCCCCTCGGTATAGCATCTGGGCGTGCTGGATGCTCTCACGCTCACCCCGATCGGGGTCGGAGCCGCCTACGCTCGGCCCGGTGAGGCACAGAGCGCGTACCTGGTCGAGTCGGGTCACACGCGTGTGTGTCTCGATCTCGGTGCCGGTGCGCTCAACCGATTGCAGACCGTGAGCGCCCCGCAGCAGCTCTCCGCGATCGTCATCTCTCATCTGCACCCCGACCACTGTGTGGACCTGCTGAGCCTGCGGGTCTTCATGGCATGGGGGCCGGGCCGGGGGCGCCACATCCGCGTGCTGGGACCCGCCGGTCTTCGCGACATGCTGTTCGGTGTGTCCGATGAGACGGGTTGGGACGCGTTCACATTCGAGACCCTGGACGAGCCTGGCGGTCAGATCACCATCGGCGACGTTCGTCTGACGTGGGCCGAGGTGCCGCACATCAAGCCGACGTTCGCGCTGCGCATCGACGCTGCGAACGACTCCGTCACCTACGGGGCCGACTGCGGCCCCAACGACGCGCTTACGGAGCTGGCGGCGCAGTCCGATGTGCTCCTTGCCGAATGTGCGCTGGGCACCGGACCGTCGACGGACGAGGCCATCCACATGACGGGCGCGGAGGCCGGAAGGCTCGCGCGACTGGCCGGCGTGCGACGACTCCTCCTGACCCACTGCTACCCCGAACACGATCGCGACCACGCGCTTGCAGCCGCAGCCGAGGCGTTCGGCGGCCCCGTCGCGTGGGCGGTGCAAGGTGAGGCGGTGCGCGTATGAGTCGGCTCCGGAATCTGGTGGCCCGTATGTCGATGCGAACCCGTGCAGCCGTGATGAGCCTGCTCTTGCCGGGCCTCGGTCAGATGTACCTCGGGCGAGGTGGTCGTGCCGTCATCTGGTTCGCGGGTCTTGTCGTCGTCTACCTGATCGCGGGGTCGGACGGTGCCGACCGGTGGATTGCCCCGGTGCTCGCCACGGCCCTCGGTGTGTCGGCCGCCGCCGACGCGCTTGTGATCGGCCGAACCTCGGGTCCCCGGTCGTGACAGCGACAAACCCCGTTTGCGTGCGTACAATCCGCCGATGACCGCAGCCGGGGACGATGAGACAAAGACGACCACGGCAAGCAGCCGTTCATCCGGAAAACTTTCCGACCGCGACCTGCAGTCGCTGTGGCGCAGATGCAAGGAGTACGGCGACCAGCCGGCGCGCGACCAACTGATCCTCAACTATGCGCCGCTCGTCAAGTACGTGGCGGGGCGGATGAGCGCCGCGTTGCCGTCGCACGTGGACGAGGCAGACCTGATCTCGTATGGCCTGTTGGGGCTGATCAACGCGGTCGAGCGATTCGATCCCAAGCGTCGCATCAAGTTCGAGACCTATGCGGTCACGCGGATCAAGGGCGCGATCATCGACGAGCTTCGCGCGCTCGACTGGGTGCCGCGCTCCGTCCGGGCACGCGCCCGCGAGATCGAGCGGACGTCCGCCGAACTCGAGCACAAGCTCCACCGTGCGCCGACCGACGGCGAGATGGCCGCGGCGCTCGGCGTCACGCCCAACGAGTTCCACGACAGCATCAGCCAGATCGCGAACTCGTCGCTTGTCGCGCTGGACGAGATGTGGAGCGGTTCGGGCAGTGGTGAGTCGCTCGCGTTGATCGACACCATCGGCGACGGCGACTTGAGCAACCCGGCGACGATGGTCGGCGAGATGGAGACCCGCATCACGTTGGCCGACGCGATCGCGGGCCTCCCCGAGCGCGAGAAGATCGTTGTCAGCCTCTACTACTACGAAGGCTTGACGCTCCGCGAGATCGGCGAGGTGCTCGGAGTGACCGAGAGTCGCGTGAGCCAACTGCACACGAAGGCCGTCCTGCGCCTGCGCGGACGCCTCACAGACGACACGGAGTAGCCGGCGCGTCGATGCGCGGTTGTCCACTGTCCGCGACCGGTCGCGCGACTGCCGCACGGACTGGCACGACGGTTCACGGCCTGCTGCGGCTCGCAGTCGGTTTTATCGCTGGGTAGTATCCGCGCCCTGGAACCTTTGTAACGAAAGGCACGACATGGCCCACCAGGACCCCTCCAAGATCCGGAATGTCGCGGTCCTCGGACATCGCGGAACTGGGAAGACGAGCCTGGTTGAGGCCTTGCTGTTCGCGGCCGGTGCGACGAACCGTCTGGGCAATGTGGCCGACGGCTCCACGGTCAGCGACTTCGACGACGAGGAGCAGCGCCGCGGTATGAGTATCTCGGCGTCGCTCTGCCACCTGGAGTGGCGGGGGACCGAGATCAACCTGATCGACGCACCCGGCGAATCGTCGTTTCTGGCCGACGCCCTGACGGCGATCCGCGCGAGCGATTGTGCGCTAATGATCGTCAACGCCCAGAACGGGGTCGAAGTGTCGACGGAGCGGCTATGGGAGCGGTGCGAGGAGGCCGGCCTTGCGCGGGCGGTCGTCGTCAACATGCTCGACCGTGAACGCGCGGACTTTGAGACGACGCTTGACGCGCTCCGTGAGATGTCGTCGGGCTGCGTCGCGGTCGAGATCCCGATCGGCTCCGAGGCGGGGTTCACTGGAATCATCGACCTCGTCTCGATGCACGCCCACATCTATGCGGGCAGCCCCAAAGGCGCGGTCGGCGAGATCCCCGCCGAGTACGCGGATGTGGCGCAGGCGGCGCGCGAACGGCTGATCGACGTCGTCGCCGAGGCCGACGACGAGCTCATCGAGAAGTACCTGGGCGGCCAGGAGATCACGACCGGCGAGCTGCTCGCCGGGATCCACAAGGGCATTCTGCAGCGTCGGATCTTCCCCGTCGTGTGCGCGGCCGGCGGCAAGGACGGTCTGGGCGCCGACCAGTTGCTCGACTTGATCGTCGACGAGTTGCCTGCCCCCCCCGAGTTGGGTGCGTGGACCGGTGTTGACGCGTCGACTGGCGAGGAAACCCCCATTGAGCTGCACGAGGATGGGCCGGCGGTCGTCTATTGCTTCAAGACGCTCGCAGACCAGTTCAGCGGCAAGATCAACCTGCTTCGGGTCATCTCGGGGGTGCTGAGTTCCGACTCACAGGTCATCGACACCCGCACCGGGTCCAAGGAGCGCATCGGCCAGCTGATGCGCCTGCAGGGCAAGGATCACGACGCCATACCCGAGCTGGGGCCCGGCGACATCGGCGCCGTGGCCAAGCTCAAGGACGTCACCACCGGCGATGTGCTGACGACGGGCACGGCCACGGTCGTGTTGCGCCCGGTGGAGTTCCCTCCGGCGGTGATGAGCTTCGCCGTGACGCCGAAGACCCAGGGTGAGGAGGACAAGGTCGCCCAGGCGCTGCGCCGGCTGCAGGAGGAAGACCCCTCCCTCGATGTCCACCGCGACGAACAGACCGCCGACCTCATCGTGGGGGGGCTGTCGCAGATGCACGTCGAGTCGGTGCTCGAGCGCATGAAGCGGCGGTTCGGCGTCGAGGTCGAGCTGCACAGACCGCACGTCCCGTACCGCGAGACGATCACCCGTGAGGCCGCGGCCGAGGGCAAGCACAGGAAGCAAAGCGGCGGGCGCGGGCAGTACGGGGATTGTTGGGTCAGGGTCGAGCCGTTGCCGCGCGGGGGCGGCTTCGAGTTCGTCGACAAGATCGTGGGCGGCTCAATCCCACGGCAGTTCATCCCCGCAGTCGAGAAGGGCGTGGCCGAGGCGCTGGGTCAAGGCGGCATCGGCGGGTTCCCGGTGGTCGACGTCCGCGTGACGCTCTACGACGGCAAGTACCACACGGTCGACTCGTCGGAGATGGCGTTCAAGATCGCGGGCTCGCTCGGCATGCGGGCCGCCCTCGAGAAGGCCGGCCCGGTGCTGCTCGAGCCGATCAAGAGCGTCGAGGTCACCGTGCCGGAGGAGGCGGTGGGTGACGTCATGGGCGACCTCAACTCCCGTCGGGGCCACCCGATGGGTATGGACGCCAAAGGTCACAGCCAGGTCGTCAAAGCCGAGGTTCCGATGGCCGAGATGCTCACCTACGCCCCTGACCTGCGCGCGATGACCAGTGGGCGCGGCGACTACACCATGGACTTCCTGCGCTACGAGGAGGTTCCGTCGCACCTGACCGAGAAGGCGGTGGCCGCGAACGAAGCGGCGTAACCTTGCGGGGTGCTCTTCGCCCCCGCCCATCCATCGGTCTCGGCGGAGCGTCGGCACGCGGGCGCCACGCGGGGGACGAGCCGAGCGGCTCGTCGATGACGGGCCCCTGGCCCCGCGCGATGCCTTGGGTTGAGTGGATCGGATCGCCCCGTGCTCATCGCTGAACTCGTCGCCGCGGTCGAGCGGCTCGCGCCATCCGTCCTCGCTGAAGCCTGGGACAACGTCGGGTTGCTCGTCGGTCGGCACAACCAGCCGGTCAAGAAACTGCTCGTCGCGTTGGAGTTGCGCGATGAGGTCCTGGGTGAGGCGGCCGAGCTGGGCTGCCAGGCGGTGCTGATCCACCACCCGACGATCTTCCCGGCGCTGTCGGCCGTGACCGACGACGGGGCCGCAGCAGAACTGGTGCTGCAGGCGGCGGAGTCGCGGATCGCGGTGATCGCCGCGCACACCAACCTGGACGCCACTGCGGGTGGGCTCAACGACATCATGGCGAGCCTCCTCGGCATCACCGCGGTGGTGCCGCTGCGCCCGGCGACCTCCGATCCGACGGTCGGGCTCGGCCGCGTCGGACAGGCGCCCGCGCGCACGACGTTCGAGGCGCTCGTCAACAAAGCGGGCCAGGTCTTCGACGCGCCCCGCCGCTACGTCGGCGACCCCAGCGCCAAGGTGCTCACGATCGCGTGCTGCACCGGCTCTGGAGGGTCACTGATCCCCGACGCGGTCGCCTCTGGCGCGGACGTCTATATCACGAGCGACCTCAAATACCACGACGCCGATCGCGCCCCAGGCCTCGCGCTCATCTCGCTGCCACATGCGAGGGTGGAGCGCATCGCCATGAAGGCGTGGTCCACGATCCTGGAGCGCGCCCTGGCCCCAGACGACGTCGAGGTGCGATTCGCAGTCACCGACACCGACCCCTGGCACCACGGCTAACCGTTTCGCCCAGCTCGGCCTGCTTGTGCGCCAAGGTTAAGGTTCGGTAAACAGTGTCAGACACGGATCCTACGAGAACCGTTTGCTCATGAGGAATCTGAGAGCACCAAATGACCCTTCCGTACATCCGAGATTTTGTCACGAAGTCGGCGACTCCAACGGATTCTCACTCGGCGCAAGGTCGTGCTTCTGCGCCTCATCGATGAGAATTCCGAACCCGAGGGGGACTTCTCGGGTTTCGCGTCGGGCTGAACCGTCGGTCCTGGTTCGCTATGATCCTCCGACTTCGCGGATGTAGCTCAGTTGGCTAGAGCGTCTGCTTGCCATGCAGAAGGTCGAGGGTTCGAGTCCCTTCATCCGCTCTCCCGGCCTGCGTTGGCCGGGCGCCCCTCCTCGGCGACGTGGCGAAGCTGGCTAACGCGGCGGTCTGCAAAACCGTTATTCACCGGTTCGAGTCCGGTCGTCGCCTTCCCCCAGAGCGAGCCATGTGTCGGCGCTGAGCAGGGCTTCCGTCGTCCTTCGCTCACTGTCGGTCGTCCGCTCAAGTCGGCTCAAGGGGGCTGGACTGCGGACCCGACTGGCGCATATCTGGCGGGCCCAGCCTCCTCTCGCACGTGCCTTCGGCGCCGGCGTGCGGTCTCGATCTCGACCGGGCGCTACGCCCCTGTCTCTGCCTCCGGGCTGCGCGCTTGGTGGGGTTGTTCGGGTGCTTTCGCGAGCCATGCGGATTCGATGAGGTTTCGAGTGGTGTGGTGTGAGCGCGGTGAGGTCGCACTGAATCGCCCCGGAATTCCTCGATAGTGGTGCAAGCGCCTCTCCGAGCAGACGTCATCACTACGAGAGGGAATCGTCAGCAGTCGAAGCTGCTGTCGCTCGCGGTCCAGATCGGCGCGCCCCCTCTCGTTCAACGTGCTCGCTCGCCGCGCGGCAAAACAAGTCCGGGGCGACGTTGAGCGGAGCGAGTGCTTCCCATGCAGCGGCGCGGGCGGCCTCGCATGGCGAGTGAGGCTGCTCCGTGCTACCCGGTTTCGTTCAGGATGATCGCGACGTTCGCGGGGTACTCATCGAACTTGTCGTCGTAGGTGAGAGTGAGCTCACGCGTTCGGACACCGACGAAGACTTCGTCGTGGCGCGACTCAGCGGGGTGATGCGTCATCACTTAAACCCGCTTGCCCGTGTACGTCCATTCGGGGAACGCCAATGCCGTCTCGTAGGTTCCGCGGAGAACGACGAGTGCCCGGAAGATGGCCTCGTGGCCTCATTCTGTAGAGCGCAGCAGAGCGTCGAGCGGCATGCCCTGCCCGGCCCGCATCACGGCCTGACGTGCGACGAACTCAAGCTCGTCACGACCAAGCAGGCGCCCCTCGCGAGCGACGGTGAGGAACGCGCGCAGGTGGTCCCTGCGGTGCGCGCGGGCCGCTGGCACGAAGGCGGGATTCGCCCAAGGCCGCATTGTCGGACACAGCCGGTGAACGGCGCAACATGCCCTCGCCGATGGCGTCGAAGCACAGCTGGAGTCTCGAGGATCGGCGCCCCGATCTCCGACTGTTGGTGGTTGGTGACAAACGGACGGCTGGAAGTTCGGGGATCGAGCCCTTGACTGGTAACCTCCAGGTTACGGAATTAATGCTCCGGTCCCGGAGGGTTCTACGATGTCGCCGCGGCGCCCTGGACCTTCGACCGAACTATCTGAAGGAGACCGAAGATGGCGAAGTACACGCTGGTCTACAGAGGCGGCGGCGGCATTCCTCAGACTCCCGAAGAGGGCGAGCGCCAGATGGCGGCCTGGGGTGTCTGGTACGGGGCGCTCGGGGCGGCGGTCTTGGACGGGGGCGCACCGTTCGGACCGTCGGCCCGCGTCGCGAGCGCCGGGTCGGCCTCGGACAGTGCTCCGAGTGGCCTATCGGGCTACACGATCATCTCGGCCGACACCCTCGGCCAGGCGACCGAGCTCGCCATGGGTTGCCCGGTCCTTGCCGCTGGTAGCGAGGTCGACGTCTACGAGTGCATCGACATGGGGATGTAGCCCGTCGAAACCGAAAGGGGTTGGCAGATGGCCGGAATCGTCGTTCGTTACCGAACGTCACTCAGCGAGGCAGATCGCAACCAGCGACTCATCGAGGCGGTGTTTGCCGAACTCACCCGCACGGACCCGGGCGGTATTCGATACGCGGCCATGCGTCTGGCTGATGGCGGCAGCTTTGTCCACGTGGCGCTGATCGACGATCCGGCGGCCAACCCGCTGCTTGAGCTTCCCACGTTCGCCGCCTTCCAACACGGCCTCGTCGAGCGGTGCGAAGTCCGGCCGGAGGCGGCGATGGCCGCGCTGGTCGGCTCCTACAAGTTGTTCTAAGAACCGGCGTCGAAGATCTCTCGACGCCCCAACCCCGGACCCAGACGAGTGTGCTGTCTCACAGGTACGTTGATGATATGGCGAGTGAAAACCCGCTGGACGAGGACGCAGTTGTGGGTATGGGCGGAGGCGAGGACACAGCCCCAGAGGCGAATGCTCCTCAACCCAACTGACCAAATCCGGCGGAGTTTTGCAGCCGCCAGATCGCAACGTATTTGTGAGACAGGACACTAAGATGTCCAGACAGGATCCACCATGGCAACGAGCTACGAAGTTACCCGCATTATCGCCGCGAGCCCCGAGCGAATCTGGGCGGTGCTCACGAACGCCGACGACTACCCGCGCTGGAACCCGGCCGTTGTCTCGCTTGAGGGGCCGATCGCCGTCGGGCAGAAGCTTCGCCTGGTTTCGATCGTGAACCCGAAGCGCACCTTTACTCCCAAGGTCGTCGAATTGGATGCACCGGGGAGGATGGTGTGGGCCGACGGGATGCCGCTTGGTCTCTTCAAAGGAGAGCGGACCTACACCCTCACACCCGACGGTTCCGGGCAGACTCGATTCCACATGCGCGAGGCCTTCAAGGGACTCCTCGCATGGCTGATCACCAAGAGCATCCCCGACATGAATGACTCGTTTGCCCAGTTCGCAGACGGCCTGAAGACCGAGGCGGAACGACCCAACTGACCGGTATCCGCGATTCGCCCCAGGCATCGCCTCGCCCGGCGCGAATCGCGTCGGCCTCCGGGGAGGCTGACCCCGAGACCTGCCGCCGCCTGCGCATCCAGTGTCAGCGATGAGTTGAGGCCTGGCATCGAGATGCTTTCGGGTTCAAAAACGCGTTCCGAGCCCCGCCGACGTCGCTCGGAAAGCAGGTCGTGAGAACGGCCCGCAGCCCAGGCGCATCACTCACTCGCGCGCGCGAAAAACCTGGTTTGCAGGTCAATATCGCCCGACGATTCGGAGTCTGCAAACCGTTATTCACCGGTTCGAGTCCGGTCGTCGCCTCTCCTTCCTGCCGTAGCGGGCAGTCATAAACGAAGACCCCCAGGGCAACCCGACTCGTCCCCGGTGCTTGAGCGAGTGGTCGGTCGCGCGCGTGAGCTAGCGGAAGATCTGAGATCCCCCCACGATGGCGCGCTCGCCGTCCGCGAACTCGACGAGGGCTTTGTGTCCGCCGTCGTAGTCAGGCGCCCACAAGACGAGCGTCGCCGGGACGTCCTTGACGTGGACCTGCTCGGAGCCCTCGGGGTCGAGGCCGCGCCACAGGCGGATAAACGGGTTGTGCTCCCACTCCTCGCCGATCGTGGTCGGCTCCTTGTGGCCAGGGAGCACGCGCGTGGTGTGGGGCAACGCCATCAAGCGGTCCATGACCGAACTCATCAGATCGGCGTAGTTGCCGCCCGGCGATCGGGTGCCGCCGACTGTGCCCTTGAAGAGGACGTCGGACGTAAAGCAATCCTCACGGACGAGGAACGCCAGGTGCCCCGCGCAGTGCCCCGGAGTCTCCATCGCGTGGATCTCGAGATCTCCGGACCGGATGATCGCGCCGTCGCCGATGATCTCGTCGACGACGCCGTCACCGAGGACGGCGGCCGTGTCCGCGTGTGCCACGATCGGAACATCGAAACGCTCGCGATACCGTGCGAGTTCGGCCACGTGGTCCATGTGATGGTGGGTCAGCAGGATGTGCGTGATCGTGATCGCCTCGTCGTCGACCCACTGGATCAACGGGTCGAGAACGTCGTTCGCATCGATCAGGACGCCGCTTCGACTCACGCTGTCGGCCATCAGGTACGCGTTGGTCAGCCAGTCTGGGTGCTCTGTGCGTTGAAGGATCATGAGAACTGGATCACGCTCCGAATTCCGTCTTGGGCTTCCATGAGTTCGAAGCCGTGGTTGACCTGGTCAAGGGTAATGCGGTGCGACAGAAGCGACTCGACGTCGATGTCACCGGCGAGCCAGCGATCGACGAGGTGGGGCAGATGGGTGCGGCCTTTGACGCCGCCGAACGACGAGCCCGTCACCCGGCGCCCGGTGATCAGGAACCGCGGGATGATTTCGAGCAGCTCGCCGCGTCCGGCGACGCCGCACATCGTCGCGAGGCCCCACGCTTCGCGGGCCGCTTCGACAGCTTGGCGCATGACGGCGACGTTGCCGGTCGCCTCGAACGTGTAGTCGACCCCGTAGCCGCCGGTCTCGGAGCGGATCCAGTCCACCGTCTCGTTGTCGGCAACCCGCACGTCTGTCGCGCCGTGATGTCGAGCCTGTTCCAAGCGCTCTGCGGAGCGGTCGATCGCGATGATGCGTTCGGCTCCCGCGAGGCGCGCGCCGATGATCGCGCCCAGTCCGACCAGGCCGCAACCGAACACCGCGCACGTCGATCCTCGATCGACGCGGGCGGTGTACATCGCGGCGCCGATACCGGTCGAGAGTCCGCAGGCGAATGGCGCGCAGCCGTCGAGTGGCGCTTCGGGGCTGACGACCGCCAGCGCGATCTCGGGCATTACGGTGTACTCGGCGAACGTCGAGCACCCCATGAAGTGACGAAGCGGCTCGCCGTCGCGAAACAGTCGGGTTGTGCCGTCGGGCAGATAGCCGGCGTTCTGCTGGTCGCGGATCGCGATGCAGCGGTTGGTGCGCCCACTTCGGCAGTGGATGCATTCGCCGCATTCGGGCGCGAACAACGTGACGACGTGATCCCCCGGTGCGACCAAGCGAACCCCGTCACCGATCCGCTCGACGATCCCGGCCCCCTCGTGTCCGAGAACGCAGGGCGCGTACCCGGTGGGGTCGACGCCGGAAGCGGTGTACGCGTCGGTGTGGCACACGCCGCAGGCCACCAGGCGCACAAGAGCCTCACCCGGTCCCGGCTCGACCAGGTCGACCTGCTGGACCACCAGCGGCGTGCCGAACGCTTCCAACACGGCTGCGCGAACCTTCACAAGCGGTCACTCCTCGGCAGTTCAGTTCACCTCGGCGCGGGAGTCTAGCGCCACGAAACCGTCGTGTACGGAAGGGCTGTTACGCACCTCGGGATCCCTTCTCAGCAAACGGTTCTCGGGCAGTTCGTGTCTGACACTGTTCACCCAACCGTAACCGTGCCCAGGCGCGCGGAAGTTGATCGCGTTCGCTGATCGACATGACGACCGATTGTGGCCGTCGCGCTCGCCCGTCGGGCGCTACCGTAGGGATGTGAGTTCAACCCGGGCCGGGCGCGGATCCCTCATCAGCACGTCCGAGGGCAGCCGCGCACAGGCGTTCGCTCCGATCGATTGGGGTCTGTTCGGCTTTTGCGGCCTCGTGTGGGGGGCGTCGTTCTACTTCATCGCCGTGGGCGTCGACCACTTCGCGCCGGCGGTCGTCGCGGCCCTGCGGCTGATCTTCGGGTCCGCGGTCCTCGCGGTGGCCCCGTCGTCGCGGAAGGCGATCGAGCGGGCAGATGCGCCGCGCTTCTGGTTCCTGGGACTCGTCTGGATGGCCATTCCGTTCCTGCTCTTTCCGATCGCAGAGCAGTGGGTCGATTCGTCGGTCGCGGGCATGATCAACGCCGGCGTCCCCGTGTTCGCAGCGATCGTCGCCGCGGTCCTGCTGCGCCGCTTGCCCGGGCGACGTCAGTCCGTCGGCCTGATCGTCGGATTGATCGGCGTCGTCATCGTGACGTTGCCGTCACTCGGTCAGGGCAGATCGAGCGCCTTGGGCGTCGTGCTGCTCATCGTTGCGGTCGCCTTGTATGGGCTCGCGATCAACCTGGCTGTCCCGCTGCAGCAGAAGTACGGCGGCCTCGCCGTGACGCTGCGCAACCAGCTTGCGGCCCTCGCCATCGTCCTGCCGCTCGCCGTCTGGGGGCTGTTCGGCTCCGAGTTCGCCTGGAGCTCGCTCGCCGCGACTGCCGCGCTCGGCATCGCCGGAACCGGGTTGGCCCTGTTTGCGATGACGACCCTGGTCGGTCGGGTCGGCGCGACCCGTGGCTCGACCACGACGTACACGTTCCCGATCGTCGCGATCATCCTTGGGGTGGTGTTCCGCAACGAGGAACTCCATCTGATCGCGATCGTCGGCACCGTCCTCGTCATCGTGGGCGCCTCGATCGTCAGCCGCGCCGAACGCGCCGCGCCGGAGGTTCGTTGACGGTCGGGGGGGGGCGAATGCTCGTTGGACACGGGCGCAGGATGCGCCGGTGAGACCTTTGCGGTCGACGCGTCGCCGAGCCGGTGCGGAGGTCGGCGCACAGATCGCAGGTGCCAGGCAGAGAGCGCGAAAGAACAGCCGGTTGACAAGACCTGGTGCCCGGCACGGGCGGTCGACCTCGAGCGCGGGAGTGCCCAGGCGCGCGTGGTAGTTGACAGTTCGGCAGTGGCGCACGCCTGTGGTATCTCAACAGGACGTGGGTGCCCGCGCGGCGTTCCCATCCATGGCGCCCACGCGGACCTCCGACGGCTCTCGGCTATGCGGGCAGCACGAACAGGCCGGCGGCGGCTTGCTCGCTTGCGACGGTCGACCCGTCACCCACGAGCAGACGCAGGTCACCCGCGTCGTCTCGGTCCGCGATCTGGATCGCCGTGCCCGGGATCAAACCGGCCTCGTAGAACCAGTTGAGGAGAGCCCCGTCGTGTTCGGCAAGCCGGATAATCGTGGCCCTGTCACCCGCCGCCAGTTCGCTCAAGGGGCGAAGTTCTCTGTTCTCGGCCCGTTCCTGCTCGGGGTTGACGGGCCAACCATGCGGGCAACGTTCGGGGTGTCCGAGCCGCTCGGCGGTTCGCTCGATCATGTCGTCGGTGAAGGTCGCCCCGAGATGATCCGCCTGCTCATGCGCCTCGGCCGGTGTGTAGCCGAGGAACTGGGTCAGGAAGCACTCGATCAGGCGGTGGCGACGCACGACCCGCTCGGCCGCGTTCTTGCCGAGATCCGTCAGGATGGCCTCTTTGCGCTCGCCGCGTTCCACGAGACCCTCGTTCTCGAGGCGTTTCATCATCTCGCTGACCGAGGCGCGGGAGATCCCCAACATCTCCGCGACGCGCGCCGAAAGCGCAGGCTGATCTCGGACGACCGGCCCGTACTCCCC
>JANMDV010000067.1:0-4857 GCA_031376485.1 Actinomycetota bacterium | reverse complement strand
AGCAGGCGATGGGATGCCAACAAGCTCCAAAATGTCGACCGCCTCGGCCCACGCCGCGTCCTTCGAAATCTCGCGGTGCGCCCGGATTGCCTCGACGATCTGGGTCCCGACCCGGTACATCGGATGAAGCGACGTCATCGGGTCCTGGAACACCATGCCGATGCCGTCTCCGCGCAACTCGCGGAGTTCGCGTTCGCTCAGGCTCAGGAGGTCCTGGCCGTTGAATCGCGCTTCCCCCTCAACGTCGGTATAGGAGCGGTTGAGCAGGCCCATGATCGCCATGAAGGTGACGCTTTTGCCGGATCCGGATTCGCCAACCACACCGAGCGATTCGCCACGTTCGACGGTGAACGACAACCCGTCGACCGCCCGGACGATTCCGTCCGGCGTCGTGAAGCGCACCGAAAGATCCCGGACGTCGAGGAGTGGCTCGCTCACGTGTAGCGCACCCTCGGATCGAGGAACGCGTACACGATGTCGACCAGCAGTCCCATCAGGGTAACGAACACCGCGGTCACAACCGTGACCGCCATTGCAATCGGCAGGTCGTTCTGGAATACCGCATCCAGCACGTACGCTCCCACCCCAGGGATGTTGAACACGCTCTCGGTGACCACGGCGCTGCTGATCAAGACCGCGAAGTCGATGCCGGCCAGCGTCACGACCGGCGCGATGCTGGAGCGCAGCATGTGGCGGGTCACCACCGCGCGCTCGGTCAGGCCCTTGGCCCGCGCCGTACGGACGTAGTCCTCACTCATCACCTCAAGCATGCTGCCCCGCACGATTCGCGCGTACACGGCGGCGAACAGAAGCGCCAGCACGATCCACGGCATGATGAGCTTGCTGAACCACTCGCCCGGGTTCTCACGAAAACCGGTATAGCCCGTGCCAGACGTCAACCCGAGCTTGAACCAGAACACATAGAGGAACACGAGCCCCAGAAAGAAGACTGGGGTCGAGATTCCGAGCAGTGCAAAGCCCATCGCGGCACGATCGACCCAGGTTCGTCGTTTGAGGGCCGAGATGACGCCGATCGAGACGCCCATCACGAGCCACAGGATCAGCGCCCCGATCGCCAATTGAAGCGTCACCACCATCCGCGAAAACAGCTCGTCATGAATGCCGTCCCGGGTGTTGAACGACTTGCCGAACCCCGGCCACCCGTACTCGTCGCCGATGAGCAGGTTCTTGACGAAGGTCCCGTACTGCACCGGCAGCGACGAGTCGAGGTTGAGGCTCTTCCTGACCTCCTGCTTGAGCTCCTCGGTCGGTTGCTTGCCGGCAAAGGCCGTCGTCGGGTCGGTGGAGGGCAGGACGTAGAAGATCAGGAACGCGAACAGCGTCGTCAGGACGATGACGAGCACCGACCACAACAGGCGACGCACGATGTAGCGACCCATCTCCTACGTCCTACCGTTCTCCATCTCCCTGTACCTTCCTACTTCTGCAATGCCGGATCGACGGCGAGGTGGGCAAACGCCATCTCACTCGCGAACTGGTCGAACTCGTACTGGGTGACGGCCGGACCGACCACGTCGATGTTGTTCGCGTCGAGGTAGGGCACCCACGGCACGACCTCCTCCATCAACTTCTTGTCGAAGGCGATCCAACACTGCTGGCGCTCGTCACCCAGGAGCGGCTCGCACGCCTTGATGTCCGCATCCACGGTCGGCACGCCGCCTACGGGAACCTGGACCTTCAGGTCCTTCGCCTGCTCGGCGGTCAGGCCGATCAGGCTGTAATTGCTCTGCCCGGTTGCCTGGATCGTCGCGCTCTGGAAGAGCACGGCGAACGTTCCCACGTCGGCGTAGTCCTTGCCCCATCCGGCGTTGGACGCGACCGGCACGTTGCGCGCGACGGTCTGGATCGTCGTGTAGGCGTTGCCGGTCGGAAGCTCGCGCGTGTTGAGCTCGATGCCGATCTTCTTGAACGACTCGGCGATGATTGGGTTGTACTTGCTCCACGGCTCGCTGTTTCGCGACACGTGAAAGACGTTCTTGCACGCCGCGACGTCGCACAGGCCGTCCTTGTCGGTGTCGTACTTGGACGCCTTCATGGCCTCCTTGGCCTTGGCCTCGTCCAGCGGGTAGGGGTCGTAATCGGCCGGGAACTTGCCCCCGTACATGGCGTCGGGCACGATGTGCGTGGCGATCGCACCGGCGGCCGGGCCACCCCACGCCTGCTGGATGGCGGCCTTGTCGACGATGAAGTTGGCGGCCTTGCGGACGTTGACGTCGTCGAACGGCGCCCGGGTGGTGTTCATCGTGATGAACCAGGTGCGGTCACCTGAGTTGACCTTGAGCAGATCTTTGAGCGCCGCGTCCTGGGCGTACTCGGCCACAACCGTGTTGGGCGGCGTGTCGGGCGAGCCGTCCAGTTGGCCCTGCTTGATCTTGTCGAAGATGTCCTGGCTGTTCGTGTTGATGTCGACCGTCACGCTGTCGACGTTGGCCGAACGGTACTCGGCGTCGTCTGTCGCCGGGTCGTAGCTGGGGTTGCGGACGAACGTCATTTTCTTCGACGGGTCCCAGCCGCTGAGCGGCTTGAGCGTCTTGCAGCTGGTCGCGTCCTGGGCCGCGCTGCCGTCGATCATGTACGGGCCCGATGCGACGACGTAGCGGCCGTAGTCACCGGCGTTCTTGAAGCACCCCGCCACCTCGCGGGGCATCGGCTGTGTCGCCGGCATGGCCAAGCGGTACAGGAAATCACCGGTCGGCACGGTCAGCTTGATCGAGATCGTCTTGTCGTCAGGCGTCTGGATGCCCGAGATCGTCTTGGCGGTGCCGTCCTTGAACGCCGCCATGCCCTCGATGACGTCGTAGTAGAATGCGTATTGGGCCGCGAGGGATTTGGTCCCGATGCGCTCGAACGCGAACGCGATGTCCTTGGAAGTGATCTCGCGGTCGAGCGGCGGACCGAACTTGATGCCCTGCTTGAGCTTGAACGTGTAGGTGAGACCGTCCGCCGAGGGCTCGGGGACGGAATCGGCGAGGTCGGGCACGAGCTCGTTGCCGGGGCCGCCCGGTCGATGCCGGTACCCGACGAGGGTGCGGCTCAGCAGGTTCGAGTAGTACCCCCATGCCAGGCCGAGGTACTCGCCGGTCGGGTCGAATGCGTTGGTGAATCCGAAGTCCACGGTGCCGATGCGGTAGGTCCCGCCCTTCTTGACGTCGGCCGACGACCCGTCACTGCCAGCGTCGCCGCCGCCGCAACCTGCGGCGACGAGCCCGACCGACGCGACGAGCGCAGCCCCGATGATCCAGCGTCTACGTGATTTCACGTGATCCTCCGTTGATTTGTCAGCGTCCGGTCCTCGGGTCCAGCGCGTCGCGCAGACCGTCGCCCAACAGGTTGAAGGCGAGAACCGTGAGCATCAGGAAAAGTCCAGGGAACAGCCAGAACCACCACGCCACCCGGAAGATGCCGATCGACTCGGCCAGCATCTTGCCCCACGACGGCGTGTCTCCCGGGACGCCGAGACCCAGGAACGAAAGATACGACTCAAAGAGCACCGACGCCGGGATGAGCAGCGACCCGTAGACCGCAATCGGCGCGATCAGATTCGGAAGGATCTCCCGAAACATGATCGTGCGCTCTTTCGCACCGAGCGCGCGCGCCGCCTCGACGAACTCCTTCTCGCGAAGTGACAGGGTGGCACCCCGCACAAGACGCGCCGGTGACGGCCATGAGAAGAGCGCGATGATGATGATGACCAGCAGCAGGCCCGGTTTGAGCGTGCCGCCGAGACACCCCTCCTCGGACGTCGAGCACGCTGCGACGATGCCGAGCGCGAACACCACGAGCGGCAGCGACAACACCACGTCGCCGGCGCGCGAGATGACCGTGTCCACCCAGCCGCCGATATACCCGGCGACCAACCCGAGGGTCACGCCGATGACGAGCGCGATCCCCGAGGCGATGATGCCGACGAGAAGCGACACCCGGGCCCCGTACGCCAACCGGACGAGGACGTCCCGACCGGCTGCATCCGCTCCGAGGAGGAACTCGCCATTCGGGCCCTTCGGCAGTCCAAACGCATCCTTGACGCTGGTAAACGTCTCGTTTGGTCCGTGTCCGGTCAGTGACGCGATCAGCGGCGCGATCAGCGCCAACACGACCATCATCCCGATGAGCGCGAGGCCGAAGAACGCCAGACGGTCCTGCTTGAACCGTGCCCAGAACAGCTGCCACGGCGTGCGACCCTGGACGGCGCCCCCGTCGATTGTCAGTGCGGGCGGCCCTTCGACGCTGAGCGTACTCACCGGGCGAATGCGCTGTGGTTGTGTCCATGTGCCATTTGTTGCACGTTATACCCCACGCGGATGTTGATTCACAGGTCGTCTCCGAGATCGCGCTCGCTCGGCGCCTGTCGGAACACCTCGGACGGCAACCGCATGACGGACCCCATTGCGCACCGCGGCGGCAGCCAGTTCGGCGGCGACGACGCCGACGGTGAAGGCGCTCGACGCGTGCGCCCCGCTTGCCAGGCAGAACGCCACGTCGCCGTCGAGGGGCGTGTGGACGGGGGCGATCGCGCGGGCGATTCCGGTTTGGGCCATACGGGCGACCTGCCCTGCTTCGATCTTGGAGAGCACGGCGTCGGTCGCGACGCAGACGAGCGTCGTGTGCTCGCCGTCGCTCAGACGCGGGTGTTCGGGCGGGGCTTCGAGCACGTAGCTCGGCGCGCGGACAAACCCACGGTCGGCATCCCACGCGCCGGCGATGACCTCGCCGCGCTCGTCGAACACGTCACCGAAGGCGTTGACGACGACGAGCACCGCCACCGTCGCGCCGTCCAAGAGTCGTGCGCTTGCGGCCCCCAGGCCGCCCTTGCACCATCCGCGCTGCCCCAGGATC